>NZ_JAGGLG010000021.1 GCF_017874315.1 Symbiobacterium terraclitae
GGAAGCTCTTGGGTTGGTATCCCTGCTTACCCTCTAGCCCAGCAGGTGTGAAATCTGCACCCCGGTGACGGGGGATGACGACTCACTCCCTGTTGCAGGGCTACGACCGGCGGAAGCCGGATGCGGGAAAACTGCACGTCCGGTTTGACGAGGGGGCGTTGGCCGAAAGGCCAGCCCCTACTCTATTTGGCTAGAAGAGCTCGATCACGGCGATCGCCCCGGTGGCCACGGCCCCCACCAGCAGGCCGGAGATCGCCACGCCACTGGCCAGGGCCAGCACCGTAAGCACCAGCGGCATCCGCACGAGGTTGGCCACCGCCGCTCCCGTCCACATGCCGGTGCCAGGGATCGGGATCCCGACGAGGATCGCGAGCCCCACCCAGCCGTAACGGTGCACCTTCGCCTGGTGCCGCTCGGCGGCACTGTCGATCCGCTGCAGCCAGCGGGCCGCGGCGGGCACCTCCTGGGCGATGCGGCGGAGCATGTACATGATGAAGATGATCAGGGGCACCTGCAGGACGTTGCCGACGACGCCCAGGGCGATGGCGACGCCGGGCGGGAGCCCGCTGACGATGCCGACGGGGATGCCCACACGGAGCTCCAGGAACGGGATCGCCGAGATGGCGATCACCTTGAGCGCAGCCATCCAGTTGAACACCAGGAACCCTCCCGGGTCAGGCTTGGGCCCGAGATTCGGGGAATATGGTACCAGGGAACGGCCCTTCCGTCAAACGGGTGGTACCGCCCTGCGGTGAACGGGCGGCCTGTACACCGGTTTGACGGCGGTACCGCTCCCGGAGTTGCGGTCCCGGCGCGGGTCCGCTGGCGTCGGGGGCCGGTGCGGGGCTCTGTCGTCTTCCGGGGGGCGGGCTGCCAAGCGTTGGCCATGCTGTTTGACCTCGGCCGTCAGGACTGGCTGTGTGGCTTCGGCCCTCCTGCGGGTGCTCGCGCGTCAGCGGAGTACCCGGATGTGGCCGTTCATATCCACGCCGTGGGTGCGGATCAGCTCGTCCAGCAGCACGAACCGGTAGCCCTGTTCCCGGAGCGACTTGATGATCGCGGGCAGCGCCTGGTCGGTCTGCTTGCAGGAGTCGCTGGCGTGCATGAGGATGATCGCCCCGGGGTGGGTGAGCTTCACCGTGCGGTTGATGATGCGGTCGACCCCCGGGTTCTTCCAGTCCAGGGAGTCCACCGACCAGATGACCGTGGCGTAGCCCAGGTCCTTGGCGGCCTGCACCGAGGCCTCGTTGAACGCGCCGTTGGGCGGCCGGATGTACGTGGGGTCGCGCCCGGTGATCTCCTTCAGGATGGCGTGCGCGGCGGCGATGTTCTGCCGCGCCCCCTCCCGGCCCAGCGTGTTCAGGTCGACGTGCGCCTGCCCGTGCGACTCGATCTGGTGCCCGTCGGCCTGGATCTGCTTCACGAGCTCCACATGGTTCTTCGCCCAGGGGCCGGAGAGGAAGAAGGTGGCGGGCACCTTCTCGGCGCGCAGCACTTCCAGCACCTTGGGGGCCATCTTGTTGCCCCAGGAGATGTCGAAGGTGAGCGCGATGACCTTCTCGTCGGTCTTCGCCGAGTAGATGGGGCGCAGGTTCGGCTGGAGCGACGCGCTCACCGGCGCGGCGTCGTTGCGCTCGACCACCCGGGCCTGCGCCGGAGCTGCCGCCGCGAGCAGCAGCAGGGCGGCGGTCAACAGCGCGGTGCCTGCCCGGCGCGGCGCCAACCGGTTCCAGATCCAGTGCATGTCCATTCTCCTCCTGTGACGGGGTGTTACCAGTGTGCGTGCTCCGCGTGACCACCATGCGGGCCGTCACCGGGCCGAATCATGGCAGGGATGCCAGGGAACAGACAGGAATGAAGGGTGAACACATCGAATAGTCACGCATTCACGCCGTCAGAACTGCGAGACGGACATGAAGGGGAGGCGGACATGAGCTTCGATCATGCGGGCAAGTTGGTTGCGCGTGCGCTGCGCAACGAGGGGGTAGAGGTGGTCTTCACCCTGTGCGGGGGCCACGTGATGTCGATCTACGACGGCTGCCTGGACGAGGGGATCCGCGTCGTGGACGTGCGGCACGAGCAGACGGCGGCCTTCGCCGCCGACGCGTGGGCCCGCCTGACGGGACGCCCCGGCGTGGCGATCGTCACCGCGGGGCCCGGGGTGACCAACGCGGTGACCGGCATCGCCAACGCGCACCGGGCGCAGTCGCCCCTGGTGGTGATCGGCGGCCAGGGCCCTCACAACCTGGCGGGCAAGGGCGCGCTGCAGGAGATGGACCTGCTCTCGGTGATCCGGCCGATCACCAAGTGGCAGGTGTCGGTCACCGACCCGGCGCGGATCCCGGAGCAGATCGCCATGGCCTTCCGCAAGGCGATGGCCGGCGTGCCCGGGCCGGTCTACCTGGAGATGCCCCTGGACCTGCTCTTCGCCCCCTGGGCGCAGGGGGACGTGCGCCTGCCCGCGCCTTACCCCGGGCGGCCGTCCATGCCCGGCGACGAGGAGCGGGTGGCGGCGGCCGCGGCGCTGCTCCGGCAGGCCGACCGGCCGGTGGTGCTCATCGGGAGCCAGGTGCGCTGGTCGCCCAACTGGGAGGTGGCGCGCACCTTTGCCGAGCGGGTAGGCGCCCCGGTCTACGTCTCCGGCATGGCCCGCGGGCTGCTGGAGCCCCGCTGGATGCGCTCCCGCAAGGCGGCGCTGGCCGAGGCCGACGTGGCGCTGGTCTTCGGCACGCCCCTGGACTTCCGCCTGAACTACGGCGGCGCACCGGTCTGGAACGACGCCTGCAAGCTGATCCAGGTGGACCTGGACCCGTCCGAGCCGGGCCGCAACCGGGACGCCGACGTGGCGATCCCCGGCGACAGCGCCGCCGTCATGGCGCAGCTGCTGGCCCTGGGCGACCTGGGGGCCGACCGGCCGGAGCGCCGGCAGTGGCTGGAGCGGCTGCAGGCGGAGGAGGAGAAGCGCCTGGCCCGCATGCAGCCGGGCCTCACCAGCGCCGCCAGCCCCGTGGACCCGCTCAGGCTCTGCGCCGAGATCGACCGGGCGCTGCCAGACGGCGCGCTCGTGATCGGCGACGGCGGCGACTTCGTGGCCACCGCCGCCAACGTGCTGCGCGTGCGCCGCTACCCGGCGGGCTGGATGGACCCGGGGCCGCTGGGCACCCTGGGCGTTGGCATGGGCTTCGCCATGGCCGCCCGCCTTGCCCACCCGGACGCGCCGGTCCTGCTGCTGCTGGGCGACGGCACGGCCGGGCTGAACCTGATGGAGGTGGAGGCGGCGGTGCGGCAGAACCTGCCCTTCGTGGTCGTGATCGGCAACGACGCGGGCTGGACCCAGATCCGGCGGGGACAGGTGGAGATGTTCGGCGCCGACCGCGCCCCGGCGACCGCCCTGGCGTACGCCCGGTACGACGAGGTTGCCGTCGCACTGGGCGCCCGCGGCGAGTGGATCGAGCGGCCCGAGGACGTGGGTCCCGCACTGGAGCGGGCCTTCGCCAGCGGGAGGGTGACGGTGATCAACGTGAAGATGGGCGCCAGCGACTTCCGGGCCGGCGCGATCAGTGTGTAGCTTTCGATGGGGTGCTGGGCAAGGTCCCGACCCGCCGCCGCACCCCCGGTGGTGGAACCGATCTCGTGGGCGGGATCGCATGAGGAGAAAGGCCAGGGCGGGTAACCCGCCTGGCCTTTCGCATGCGTGCGATCTTGCGTACCCGCCGCCAGTCGGGTGACGCCGATGACGCCATCGTCTCATGTAAGTCCGAGCATTCAGGGCGCCGCCCGCCTCCGCCCCCCGTAACGGCAAGGATTTTAGCCATCGGCAGTGTGTGCCGTGGCGCATTTCCTTGCCGTTCAACCTTGAACTGGCGTGCCGGCCCCGGCAGCAGGCCGCTTGGGCTCGCTTCCGGTCGCCCAGATGCCTGTGGCGATACCTCGAAAGGCGGGGGTGGGGACCGTCCCGGTCGTTCCCCCGCACGGCAACGGCAAGGATTTTAGCCATCGGCAGTATGTGCCGTGGCTCATTTCCTTGCCGTTTAACCTTGAACTGGCGTGCCGGCCCCGGCAGCAGGCCGCTTCGGCTCGCTTCCGGTCGCCCAGATGCCCGTGGCGATACCTCGAAAGGCGGGGGTGGGGACCGTCCCGGTCGCTGCCCCGTACGGCAACGGCAAGGATTTTGAACTGGCGTGCCGGCCCCGGCAGCAGGCCGCTTCGGCTCGCTTCCGGTCGCCCAGATGCCCGTGGCGATACCCCGAAAGGCGGGGGTGGGGACCGTCCCGGTCGCTGCCCCGCACGGCAACGGCAAAGATTTTAGCCATCGGCAGTGTGTGCCGTGGCTCATTTCCTTGCCGTTTAACCTTGAACTGGCGTGCTGGCCCCGGCAGCAGGCCGCTTCGGCTCGCTTCCGGTCGCCCAGATGCCCGTGGCGATACCTCGAAAGGCGGGGGTGGGGACCGTCCCGGTTGTTGCCCCGCACGGCAACGGCAAGGATTTTAGCCATCGGCAGTATGTGCCGTGGCGCATTTCCTTGCCGTTTAACCTTGAACTGGCGTGCCGGCCCCGGCAGCAGGCCGCTTCGGCTCGCTTCCGGTCGCCCAGATGCCCGTGGCAACACCTCGACAGGCGGGTGTGGGGACCGTCCCGGTCGCTGCCCCGCACGGCAACGGCAAGGATCACGACCAGGAGTTCGCCAGCACCAAGTTTGACATGGGGAGAGTTTCCCTGTATTTCGTGATGCTTACAGGGGCGATTCCCCTATGTCCCCCGGCAGACAAAAACCCAGCAAGATCCGGGCGCCCGTGCGCGGTCGCCCGGATCTTGGCTTCGAGGAGTGGTCCCTCCGCGGGCCACTCCCCTCGTGGGCCGTGCCGAAGCGTGGGCAACGGCCCTAATCGTTCAGGTCCCGCACCTGCAGGGTGTACATCCAGAGGTCGATGGGCGGCGCGGTGCGGCCTGCGGGGCCGACGCGCCTCGACCAGTCCAGCCACAGGGCCGTGTACGGGTGGATCTGCTCGGGGCTCCAGGTGATGACCCACTCGTTGCCGCCGATGGCGTAGACGTCCGGCGTCTCCGTGGGCCGGCCCCAGTTGTAGGGAATCTGCATGGCGACTCCCTCCCTAGCGGTAGTACGGGGCGCCGGAGACCGGGCCGGGGACCATCCAGGGCAGGCCGTGGAACATGGGGTTCGGCGGCACCGGGCCGACGAGGTTCTTCACCGCCATCCGCTCCACGCGGGCGACGGCCTCGTCGGTGGGCACGCCTGACGCCGCCAGGTAGCCCGCCATAGTGGCCCGCACCAGCGTGTTGCCGTCGATGAGGTCGCCGCCCGCCTGTTCGATGTAGCGGGCGGCCACTTCGCGCGCGACTTGCAGGGCCCTTTCATCCATGGGTGTCACCCTCCTCACACCATCCTATGCAGGTGACATAAGATGGCGAGTGGAGGGATGCACATGGCACCCACCCCGCGCCGACTGATGCTCAATCCCGGCGGCGGCTTCCCGGTGCCCGGGGCGATGTCGGCGGAGCAGTTTCCCCCGGCCGTGCGGGAGTCGATCACGCGCATCTTCGCCGGGCCGCCGAAGCCTTCGGTCACACTGTCCGTGATGAACGAGGCCCAGCAGACGATGCTCGCGCCGGACCTGCCCTTCCGTGGAAACGTGTAATGATGAGCCCGCGGCCGTGACGCCTCGCGGCGGAGGCGGCCGCGCCGGTCCCGGGATACCGCAGAGGCCAGGGTGATCGGACACCCTGGCCTGCCGCCGCTCTGAAAGGGGGCAGCGCACAAGGTGGACGAGAAGGAGTCACGATTGTCCGCCTTGGAGCGGACGGCGATCCAGCACGACAAGCGAATCGGCGCCCTGGAGCGGAAACAGGCGGCCGCCGAGGCTACCGCCGAAGCGATGCAGCAGGACATTCGCGAGGCGAAGGAGGCCGCGCAGCACGCCGCGCGCGGCATCGACTCGCTCAGGCAGTGGATGCTGGCGACCATCGCCACGGTGGCCACCGGAATGCTCATGGCCATCCTCAACTCGCTGATGGGGAGGTGAGCCCGTGAACACCATCGACTGGGCCGTCAGCGTAAAGCCTGACCTGGTGCGGCTCCAGCGGGAGCGGGGCATCCCAGCCCTGTTCGCGGCCGCGCAGATGTGCCACGAGAGCTACAACACCCAGACGGGAGGCCTCACGGAACTCGCTTCCAAGTGCCACAACTACGCGGGGATGAAGTGGGCGCCGTGGCAGGCGGAGTTCGGCGCCTATCCGGTGGTCTACGGCACCTGGGAGCACATCGACGGAAGCGACCAGCGCGTGAGCGCCGCCTTCGCCGCGTTCCCCTCCTGGGAGCACTGGCTCCGCGCCTACGCCTCCCTGCTCACGGCCGACCGCTACCGGAGCGCGCTGCAGTTCGCAGCCGACCCGCTGCTGTATGGCCTGCAGGTCTGGCAGTACGGCTGGGCCACGGATCCCAACTACGCCGTCAAACTCGGCCTCTGGATGGCGCAGCTCTGGTCCCACTACGCCGACACCCTCCAGGGGGCGCCGGCCGCGCGCACGCCGGTGCCGATCCGGGACGCCGGCGGCCGCCTGCTGACCACCGGCTGGCTGGACGGCGACCGGACCGCGGCGTACCTGCGGGAACTGGCCGAGGCGATGGGGCAGGTCGTGGACTGGCAGGCGTCGGAGCCGGCCGCTATTGTGCGGTACCCGGGGCGGCTGTAGCACAGGCGTGCCGCAGAGGGGGGCGATCCTGTGACCGAGCTGCAGTGCCTGACCGAGTTCCTGGGCGCGCAGCTGCCCGAGTCGGCGCTCACCCAGGCCCTGACCTTCGCGGCCGTCACGGCTTCGCTGGTGGGGCTGCTCCGCCGCATCCCCTGGATCGATGCGCGTCGGCAGGTGGCCGGGCCGGTCCTGGCGCTGGTTATCGGGCAGGTGTTCGGATGGTGGTCCGTGGGGTTCGACCCCGCTGAGTGGCCGCTGGCCGTCGGCACCGGGCTCGTCGTCGCCCTGGTCGCCATCGGCGGGTACAGCGGCGCCAAAAATGTGGTGCAGAGCACGCGGAGGTAGAGGTGTTCCTTGTCATATGAGGCTGGTGACCTGACTCTATTAGAAACGGCCCCCATCTCAGGCGAAGAGATGGGGGCTTCCGTTACATTCACCGGGCTTGAGCACCGTGATGATTGCGGCTCGGGTTGACCGCGCCCGGAGTCTTGCCTCCTGAAGGCCAGACACGATGCCGTCGACAAGGCCGCGCAAGATTCCGCCGACGGCTGAGCATCGTGGCTGCACGATGGCTACACCAGGGGGCCGAACGCGGCAGCAGGATTGCGAGGTACGAACCACGCAACCCTGCTGCCCCTTGATTTCGGCATGGCGCGCCCGGAGGGACTCGAACCCCCGACCAACAGTTTAGGAAACTGCTGCTCTATCCTGCTGAGCTACGGGCGCCGATGACCCATTCATTATACGAACCGATCGCTGTGCATGTCAACCGCAGCGGCCGTTGTCAGAACCGGCGAGCCTGCCGGGCCTCGCCGTCCAGCAGGTTGCGGTCGTAGACGCCCAGCCCCGGGCCGTCGGGCGTGAGCACCCAGTCGATGACCAGCCCGTCCAGCCGCCTCAGCGTCGCGGAGTCGGCCTGCACCGGCACGCCGTCCACCACCAGTGCGGCCGGCGACCGCTCCACCAGCGTCAGCCGCCACGAGCCGCCACCCGGGCCCGAGTCGATCTCGATGCAGAGCGCCAGGTTGCCGCCCTTCTCCTGCATGATCGCGTTCAGCTTCTGCGCAGCCTGCGGTGTGAAGGAGAACACGGGAACCACCGCCTTCCAGTTTTTTTCTTCCATCCCGGACAGGGTGCCCGTCCGACGTGCGGCGAAACTAATACGGTGTCAAAGGAGGAGAAGCCCGTGCGCCGCAGCTGGCCCGCCGTCCTGCTCGCCGCCCTCGTTCTGGCCCTGACCCTGCCGTCCCTCCGCCGACCCGCACCCGAGCTGCAGCAACTCACCGCCCTCACGGGGCCGGGTGCCGAACAGGCTGCTGATCACGCCAGCTATCTGGCCGTCGAACGGGCCGCAGGCCAGGCCTCGGCCGTCCGCACGCCCGACCCCGGCGTCGACCGGACCGGCTGGCCGGTGATCGTCGCCTTCGGCGACAGCCTGACGGCGGGCCACGGCGTTGAGCCCGACCGCAACTACCCGAGCCAGCTGCAGGCGCTGCTGGACGAGCTGGGCTACCGCTACAGGGTGGTGAACGCCGGCGTCTCCGGCGAGATGACCGCCGGCGGCCTGAGCCGGGTGGGGACGGTGCTGGAGCACGGGCCGGAGATCGTCATCCTCGAGCTGGGGGCCAACGACGGCATGCAGGCCGTCCCGCCGGACGAGGTGCGGGCTAACCTGGCCGCCATCGTCGAGCAGCTGCAGGCTGCGGGGGCCACGGTGGTGCTGGCCGGCATGCGGGCGCCGCCCAACTACGGCAGCGAGTACGAGGCCGCCTTCGCCCGGATCTACCCCGACCTGGCCGAGGCGTACGGCCTGCCGCTGATCCCCTTCTTCCTGGAGGGGGTGGCGGGCTCGCCGTACCTGAACCAGCGGGACGGCATCCACCCCACCGCGGAAGGATACGCGATCGTCGTCATCAACGTCCTGGAGACCCTGGAGCCGCTGCTCCGCCGGTAGGCACGGGCAGCTCGGCCACGACGGTCGTCCCCCTGCCGGGCGCCGACTGCACCGACACCGTGCCGCCGAACGCCGCCGCCCGCTCCTGCATGCCCGTCAGCCCCCGGCCGGGACGGCCGGAGAAGCCGCGCCCGTCGTCCGCGAGCGTGAGCCGGACCCGGTCGGGACCCAGCGCCAGCCGCACCTCGACGCGGCTGGCGTCGGCGTGCTTCGCGCAGTTGTTGAGCGCCTCCTGCTGGATGCGGAAGAGCGCCACCGCCACCTCCGGCGGCGGCTCCGGCCCCGGCTCCAGGGCGAAGGCGACCTCGACCCCGTGCTCCTCGCCCCAGTCGGCGAGGTAAGCCCGCAGCCCATCGGACAGGCCCATCTGCTCCAGCAGGTGCGGGTGCAGGTTCTCCATCAGCCGGCGCAGCTCGGCGTGGGCCCGGCGCAGCATCTCCGAGGCGTCCTCCACCTGCTGCCGGCACTTGTCGAGGTCGGGCTGGCGGGCGGCGATCTCCAGCCGCCGCAGCGGGGCGATGATGCCCGTGCCCAGCCAGTCGTGGATGTCGCTGGCGATCCGCCGCCGCTCGGCGTCGCGCGCCTGCACCAGCTCGTTGACCCGGCTGCGGGCGAGCGCCACCGCGCGCTCGTTGGACTGCCGCTCCCGGGCCGTGGAGCGGTCCACCACGAAGGCCACGAGGAAGATCGTGCCGATGCGCAGGAAGAGGAGGCCCCAGTCCAGCGGCGCGCCGAAGGGGTTGAGGAAGAGGTAGATCAGCCCGTAGGCCGTCACGTTCACGCCCAGCAGGATGTACGGCGCGACCCGCCGCAGCACCACGGGGGCCGTGAGCGACATGAGGATGTAGGCGGGCCAGACCTCCGAGCCCCGCCCGCCGGTGACCACGACCATGGCGGTGAGGAGCACCGACCAGACGACGCAGTCGTACCACAGCAGGTAGGGCCAGCCCCGGGTGCGCAGCCAGAGCTCCAGGAAGGCCGCGGCCGCGGAGAGCGCGAAGACGGCCACCACCGGCGGCCTCAGCAGTTCCGGCCGCTGCGCCGCCAGGAGGTAGATGACGACCAGGACGCCCCAGGCGATCTGCGTCTTGTTCTCCACGGGAACCTCGGGCCAGCGCATGGCTCTGGGCACCTCCTTAATGTTATTCTGTTGGTAGTCTAATCCGATGGTCATGCCTGCATGGGCAGGCTGCAGGAGGTGTGCAGCGTGGAGCTGCGGATCATGCTGGTGGAGGATCAGACCGTGGTGCGCGAGGGGCTCAGGCAGCTCATGGAGAGCGACCCGGAGCTCAAGGTGGTGGGCGAGGCGGCCACGGTGGCCGAAGCGGTGGCCCAGGCGGGCCGGCTGCGGCCGGACGTCATCCTGCTGGACCTGAAGCTTCCGGACGGCAGCGGGCTGGACGCCGCCCGCCAAATCCTGAAGGGCAGCGACCCCCCCGCCATTATCGTGCTCTCCACCTACGGCGACGCGGCGCTGGTCAAGTCGGCGCTGGCGCTTGGGGCCAGCGGCTACATCCCCAAGACGGCCTCGTTCGCCGAGATCGCCTCAGCCGTGCGCACCGCGGCGCAGGGCGGCGTGGTGATCCACCCCTCGCTGGCCGGGAAGCTTGCGGGCCGGGGCGACGAGGAGCTGCGGGAGGAGGAGATCGCCATGCTCAGGCTGCTGGCCGAAGGGGCATCCTATGCGGAGATCGGCCTCCGGCTGTATCTGAGCGAGCGCACCGTGCGCCGGCACATGAACCTCCTCTTCGAGAAGATGGGGGTGCAGAACCGGACGCAGGCGGTGGCCGAGGCGATGCGCCGGGGGGTACTGAACTAGGAGGTCTGCCCCTTGGTCCTCCGTCTGGGCTACGTCGGCATCAACCTGACGCTCCAGGGCGCGAAGGGCGGCCCGCGGCTGCGGTCCATCACGGCGAAGCGGCTGGAGCCGATGTCGCCCCGGGAGCGGCGACCCCTGCTCTACCAGGTGGCCCGCAGCAACCTGAAGACGCTGGAGGCGGTGATCCGCTGGAACCGGGAGCAGGGGATCCACCTCTTCCGCATCACCTCGGACCTGGTCCCGCTGGCCACGCACCCCGTGGCGGCGGAGTGGGACTGGGAGGCCGACCTGGCGGCGGAGTTCGCGGCCGTGGCCCGGCTGGCCAGGGAGACCGGGATCCGCCTGACGCTGCACCCGGGCCAGTTCGTGGTCCTCAACGCGCCCGACGAGGAGCTGGTGGCCAAGTCGATGCAGGACCTCAGCTACCACGCCCGCATCCTGGAACTCCTGGAGCTGGGCCCGGAATCGGGGCTGGTGCTGCACATCGGCGGCGGCTACGGCGACAGGGCCGCCGCCGCCCGGCGCTTTGTGGAGAACTTCGCACGCCTGGAGCGGCGCATCGCCGAGCGCCTCTGGGTGGAAGACGACGACGTGACGTGGGACACCGCGGAGGTGCTGGCCATCGCCCGGGAAATTCGGCGCCCGATGGTCTTTGACCTGCACCACCACCGGGTGCTGCGGGAGGACGACTGGCTGCCCTGGCTGGAGCAGATCCTGCCCACCTGGGGCGACCTGCGGCCGAAGCTGCACTTCTCGTCGCCTCGGGACGGCCCCCGCTCCCGCCACCACGCCGCCTACATCGACCCGGACGACTTCCGGGCGTTCGCCGGGCGGGTGCCCGATCTGGATGCCGATGTGATGCTGGAGTGCAAGATGAAGGACAAGGCGCTCCTGGCCCTCAGGGAGGCGGTGCCGGGGCTGGGGTAGGGAGCGCGGAAGAGCCCGGGGCCGCGGCCTCGGGCTCTCAGTATTCGGGCATGGCGATGGTCATCTGGAGCCTGCCGGCCTCCGCGGTGAAGGCGCGGATCTCGATGCGCCGGCCCAGGGCCTGCGAGACCATGTCGCTCACCGGCAGGGCGAAGGCGGCATCCCGGGCGTCGTACCCGGACAGGTTCACTTCGACGAAGCGGCCCGCCAACCGGATCAGGGCCGGCGAGACGGGCACCCGGCCGAGGTAGGCGCCGCGGATCCGGAACTGGATCACGCCGGTCTCCGTCACCTCCGGCGCCAGGCGCAGCCGCACGCCCAGGGGGCCCAACAGCCGTTTCGGCACGACGCCCTCCGGCAGCCGCACCACCGCATCCACCTGGATGGCGCCGTCGTCGACGCTGCTGCGCACCCGCGCCAGGGGCCCGTCCGGCGAGCCGCCGCTCAGCAGGGCCGAAGAGAGCATGCCGCTGACCTCGCGCTCGTTCAGGATCAGGTGGACGTCGCCGCCGGTCCAGAAGGCGGCCGACTGCTCGCGGATCTGCCTCGCCACGGTCACATAGGCCTCGGTGCCGCCGGGGCCCTGCTCGAAGTCAGCTACGGGGGCCAGCAGCAGGGGGGCGGCCCACCAGAGCACGAGCAGCCCGGCGAGAAGCGCAGAGAGCGCGCCGGCAAGCGGGGCTCCGGTCCTGCGCAGGAGGGGCGTGGAGCGTTCTGGTGCCGCGGCGGCAGGGTGGGTGGCGTGCAGCGACATGTGATCTACCCCGTATGTAGGTTATTGGGCACACATCGATTATACATGACGTTTACATAATGTCTCAACGCGGGGCGGTCGGTTGCCAACAAACGCCGCCCGACCCGACCGCGCGGCGGCACGGTCGTGACGACGCGCACAGCGTTCGCGGTCGGTCCCTTGTAGGAATTCGCCGCGTAGCGGGTGAATTGATGCTTATGGCACTCTGGAGGGTAGGTGAGCGGATGTCGGACTACGTGTGGGAGCCCGACGCGCGGTGGCTGACGGAGTCCCGGATCGCCCGTTTCATCGCGGCCTGCGGCGTCGCGGACCTGGAGGAGCTGCAGGCGCGGGCGGCCTCTGACCCGGCCTGGTTCTGGGAGCAGGCGGTGAAGGACATCGGCATCGAATGGTACGACCCGCCGCGGCAGATTCTGGACGTGACGGCGGGCGTGCCCTGGGCCACCTGGTTCCGCGGGGCGCGCATGAACCTGGCCCACGAGGCGGTCGACAAGCACCTCCGCACCCGGCCGCACCAGCTGGCCGTGGTGTACGAGGGGGAGGAGGGCGCGGTGCGCACCTGGAGCTACCGGCAGCTCTGGGCGGAGTCGAACCGGCTGGCGGGCGGCCTGCGGGCGCTGGGGATCGGCCGGGGCGACCGGGTGGGCATCATGGTGCCGCTCATCCCCGAGGCGGTGGCCGCCATGATGGCGCTGGCCCGCCTGGGGGCCATCTTCACGCCGATCTTCTCGGGCTTCGCCCCGGGCGCCGCCGCCAGCCGGCTCGCCGACTGCGAGGCCAGGCTGCTGATCACCGCCGACGGCTTCTACCGCCGGGGGCGGCTGGTCAACCTGAAGGCCGTGGCCGACCAGGCGGTCGCGCAGGCGCCCTCCGTGCAGCAGGTGGTGGTGGTCCGGCGCGCCGGCGCCCCCGTGGATTGGACGGCCGGGCGCGACGTCTGGTACGACGACGTGGTGGCCGGCCAGCCGGCCCGTTTCGAGACGGAGCGGCTGGACCCGGAGGACCCGTGCATGATCATCTACACCTCCGGCACCACCGGCCGGCCCAAGGGGGCCGTGCACGTGCACGGCGGCTTCCCGGTGAAGGCTGCGCAGGACATGGCCCACTGCTTCGACGTGGGCCCGGGCGACCTGGTGATGTGGTTCACCGACCTGGGCTGGATGATGGGCCCGTGGCTGATCTACGGCGCCCTCTTCCTCGGGGCCACGGTCTACCTCTACGACGGCGCCCCCGATCACCCCGGCCCCGACCGGCTGTGGGAGATGATCGACCGGCACGGCATCACCCACCTGGGGCTCTCGCCGACGGTGATCCGCGCGCTGGCGCCCCACGGCGCCGAGTGGGTGGCGCGCCACGACCTCTCGAGCCTGCGGGTGCTGGGCGGCACCGGCGAGCCCTGGAACCCGGAGCCCTACCGCTGGTTCGTCGAGCACGTGGGCGGCGGCCGCTGCCCGATGATCAACTACTCCGGCGGCACCGAGATCTCCGGCGGCATCCTGGGCTGCGTGCCCATCCGCCCCCTGAAGGCGTGCTCCTTCAATACCGTGGTCCCGGGAATGGCGGCGGCCCTGCTGGACGAGCACGGGCAGCCGGTCGCCCCGGGGCAGGTGGGCGAGCTCGCCCTGACCGCGCCGTGGGCCGGCATGACCCGGGGCTTCTGGCGCGACCCGCAGCGCTACATGGAGACCTACTGGAACCGGTTCCCCGGCGTGTGGGTGCACGGCGACTTCGCCTCGAGGGACGAGGACGGCTTCTGGTACATCCACGGCCGGTCGGACGACACGATCAAGGTGGCAGGCAAGCGCGTGGGCCCCGCCGAGTACGAGTCCGCGCTGGTGAGCCATCCGCAGGTGCAGGAGGCGGCCGCCGTCGGCGTTCCCCACCCGGTGAAGGGGGAGTCTGCGGTCTGCTTCGCGGTCCTCCGTCCGGGCGCGGCGCCCAGCGACGCCCTGGCCGCCGAGCTCAGGGAGCTCCTGGCCCGGGAGATGGGCCGGCCGCTGCTGCCCGAGGCGATCCTGTTCGTGGCGGCGCTGCCCAAGACCCGCAATGCCAAGATCATGCGCCGGGTGATCCGGGCGGCCTACCTGGGCGGCGACCCGGGCGACCTCTCGGCGCTGGAGAACCCGGAGGCCGTGGAGGAGATCCGGCGGGTGAGCGGACAGGCGCGGGAGGGATAACTGGTTCGCTTTTCGGAAGCGCCAGGCTGCGCCGCGTGCTATCATCTCAGCTGGAGGGGGTGACGGCATGGCCGGTCTGGCACCGGGCGAACTGCAGTGGGACGAGGGCCTCTACCAGGCGGTGCTCCGCGCCGACGCGTCGGCGGACGGCCGGTTCTTCTTCGCCGTCCGGACCACCGGCGTCTTCTGCTACCCCTCCTGCTCCTGCCGGAAGCCCCGTCGGGAGAACGTGCGCTTCTTCGCCAGCGCAGGGGCGGCGGTTGCGGCGGGCTTCCGCCCCTGCAAGCGGTGCCGGCCTGACCTGGGAGGCGGCGTGCGGGGCTACGAGGCGGCGCTGGTGCAGAGGGCCCTGGCGCTGGCGCTGCGCCACGGCCCGTCCGGGATGGCCCGGGAGCTCTCGGTGAGCCTGCCCCACCTGAACCGGCTGTTCCGCCGGCACCTGGGCGGGAGCGTGCGGCAGTGCGTGCTGCGGCTCCGGGCGGAGCGCGCGGCGGCGCTGCTCGACGCCGGGGCCTCGCCCCTGGAGGCCGCCGACGCCTGCGGTTTCCGCAGCCTGAGCGCGTTCTACGCCGCGTTCCGCCGCGTCCACGGCATGGCCCCGGGCGAGTACCGGCGCCGGCATCACAAGGAGGGTGCGAGGGATGCAGTACACGTGTTGTAGCACCAGCTTCGGCCCCGTCTACGTGGCCTGGACGGAGCGGGGCATCGCCTGCGTCTCGGGCGAGGAGCAGACCGACGAGGCCTTCCGCGCCCGGTGCCGGGCCTACACCGGCCAGGTGCCCGTGCGCGACGACGGCCGGCAGGCGGAGCTGCAGGCGGTGCTGCAGGGGTGGCTGGACGGCGTGCCCTACGAGGGGCCTATCGACCTCGCCGCGCTCAGCCCGTTCGCCAGGGATGTGCTGGCTGCCTGCCGGGCGATTCCCCGGGGCCGGGTGCGCACCTACGCCGACCTGGCCGCTGCCATCGGCCGGCCCAAGGCCGTGCGGGCGGTGGGCGGCGCCCTGCGCCGGAACCCCGTGCCCCTCCTGATCCCGTGCCACCGGGTGGTGCGCAGTGACGGGACGATCGGCCAGTTCAACATGGGCGGGCCCGAGGTGAAGCGCCGCCTGCTGGAAATGGAGGGCGCACTGTAGGAGGGTTATCCGTTCGGCGGCTGGAGAGACTACCCGCCGGAGGGATCGCGCATGAAGATGGAGTTCGTCCAGCGAGAACTGCAGGCCTGGGGCGAGATCCTCATCACCACCTCGGGCGGCCAGCACCTGGAGCTGCACATCGGCGACACCGAGTTCGACACGGAGAACCGGGTGATCCGGCTGAAATCGTCCAACGCCCTGTTCGTCATCGACGGGGACTCGGTGGAGATGATTCAGAAGCACTACGGCCATCTGGATGACGACTAGCCGGCGAGGGGTCCCGCACGGGACCCCTCGCCGTTTCAGCCGCCGCCCCTGGCCGGCCTCGCCGAGTAACCCTGCGGCCGGGCATCCCCGCGGCCCGGGCCGGGGAGGTGTGAATGTTGAATTGTAGGTAATTGAGTGTTAGGATCAATGTAGCCTGAGTGCTCGAAGGCAGAAGGCTGGAAGGAGTGGATGCTCAGTGAAGATGGAGTTCGTGCAGAAGGAACTGCAGGCGTGGGGCGAGATCATGATCACCACGGCCGCCGGCAAGGAGTACGAGATCCACCTGGGCGACACGCAGTTCGACTTCGAGAACCGGGTCATCCGCCTGAAGAGCCCCTCGGCCGAGTACGTGATCGACGGCGACTCGGTGGAGGAGATCCAGAAGCACTACGGCCACCGCGACTGAGGCGCGCGGTTCGTAAGGGAGCGAGAGCGGGAAGGGGGGTCCTTCCCGCTCTCGCCATTGCTTGGGTCAACCGATCAGCGCCTTGAGGTCGGCCTCGGGAGTTGTGGTCAGGTGCAGGTCGAACTGCTCCTGCAGCACCTTCAGCACGTCGGGGGTGATCCAGGCCGGCGGCTTCGGCCCCAGGTAGATGCCCTTCAGCCCCAGGGACAGCAGGCTCATCAGCACGGCGACGGCCTTCTGCTCCATCCAGGAGAGCACGATGGAGAGCGGCAGGTCGTTGACGCCGCAGCCGAGGGCCTCGGCCAGGGCGACGGCGATCCGGATGGCGGAGATGGCGTCGTTGCACTGGCCCAGGTCCAGGAGCCGGGGGATGCCGTCGATGGTGCCGAGGTCCAGGTCGTTGAAGCGGAACTTGCCGCAGGCCAGGGTGATGACGACCGTGTCGGGCGGGGTCTGCCGGACGAACTCCCGGTAGTAGTTGCCCAGCGACCCGGGCGAGTCGCAGCCGCCCACCACGAAGAAGTGGCGGATCTTGCCCGCCTTCACCGCGGCGAGGATCTTGTCGGCCATCGGCAGGATGTTGGTGTCCGCGAAGCCCGTGGTGAGGGTGACGGCGCCGGGCTTCTCCTCGCAGGGCGGCAGGGAGAGCGCCTTCGCGATGACCGGCGCGAAGTCCCAGTTCTCGATGTGGGGCACGTCAGGCAGCCGGTCGGCGCCCACGGTGAAGATGCGGTCCTTGTAGCTCTCCAGCGGGATCTGCACGCAGTTGGACGTGCCGACGATCGCGCCGGGGAACTCGGCGAAGAGCTGCTTCTGGTCGCACCAGGCGGCGCCCAGGTTGCCCTTCAGGTGCGGGAAGCGCTTCAGGCCGGGGTAGGCGTGGGCCGGCAGCAGCTCGGAGTGGGTGTAGATGTTGATGCCCTTGCCCTCGGTCTGCTTCAGCAGCTCGTAGAGCGCCTTCAGGTTGTGGCCGGTGATCAGGATGCCGGGGCCGGCGGAGGTGCCGGTGGGAACCTGGGTGGGCACCATCTCGCCGAAGTGGTCGGTGTGGGCCTTCTTCAACATGGTCATGGCCTTCAGGGTCATCTGGCCGGCCTTCATGTTGAGGGCCAGGAAGTGGTTCAGGTCGAAGCTGACGTTGGTCAGGGTGGCGTAGAGGCCCTCGGAGAAGAAGGCGTCGATCTCGGGGTCGGTGTAGCCCAGCTCCCGGGCGTGGTACGCGTAGGCCGCGATGCCCTTCAGGGCGTAGATGAGGTTGTCTTGCAGGGCCTGGATGTTCGCGTCCTTGCCGCAGATGCCCACCTTGGTGCAGCCGGTGCCGTGTGCGGTCATTTCACATTGGTTGCAGAACAAGTGCCTCAGCTCCTTCGCAACGCTTTGCCTCTGGTTATAGCCCCTTGGCAGCACACGGCCTTGTGATGTTTTTCACAGTCTATGTCAGAATGAGCCGAAGGCGCCAGGATGTGCAAGCTGCCATAGTCTCTTGGGCGATGGCCCCTCCATGGTGCAATTTTCCAGATCACATTCGCGGCCGGGCAGACAAGATAATGCAGGTGGTTATCGAAACATGTAATTGATGGAACCGTACCCTACGCACATCGTCTATCCTAATGTACAAGCCTATTGAGGAGTGTCGTGCTGTGAAGCGTACCGTCGCCGCAGCGTTACTGCTTGTCTGCATGTCGGCCACCGCGGAGGCCGCCACCCTGCGCCCCATCGATCAGGACGGCCTCAACGTGCGCTCGGGCCCCGGCACCGAGTACGACATCGTGGGCGGCCTCGGCTACGACCAGGAGGCCGTCATCCTGGGCCGCGAGGGCGACTGGTACCGCATCATGCTCTCGTCGGGCCAGGAGGGATGGGTGGCCGGGTGGTTCAGCCGGGTGCTCCTGGAGGACGAGGTGCGCTACGCCATCGTGGACACCGACATCCTCAACGTGCGCCGCGAGCCGGCGCTGGACGCCCCGGTCATCAGCCGCATCTACCAGGACCAGTACGTGCGGCTGCTGGAGATGATCCCGGAGTGGTGGCGCATCCAGCTCGCCGACGGCACTGAGGGCTGGGTCTTCGCCCAGTACGTCCGGCAGGCGACGGCGCCGCCCGCGCCCGGCACGGCGCCGGATCCGGGCACCGCCCCCGACCCCGGCACCACGCCGGGCCCGTCCGTCCCGGTCTACACCGAGGCGCCCGCCGCACCTCCCGGCACCGTGCCAGACATCGCCTTCGCCCCGCCCCGGGCGCCCACCGCTCGCCCGGGCACGGTGGCGCACGTGACGGCGGAGACGGGCATCTACGCCGGCCCCAACAGCGAGGCGCGCCGGATGGACACCGTCCGGCCCGGCGACCCGCTGCAGCTCCTGGACGCCAGCGGCGGCTGGGTGCGGGTGGCATCGCCCCAGGGGCGCTGGGGCTGGGTGCCCGGCTCCCAGGTGGCGATCACCGACGGCGAGCTGCGCATTGCACTGGGCGAGTCGGGCTGGAGCATCGAGCGCCCGGCCCCGCGCCCGGCCGGCACGCCAGCCCCGACCGACGGCGACGCGGAGGTGAGGGAGGGCGGCGCCACCGTCTACCTGATTCCCGCTGTGTCCGCGCGCGTGGTGGCTGAGCTGGAGGCGGGCGAGCCGCTGACGGTGCTGGAGCACGACTCCGGCTGGGTGAAGGTCCGGATGGAGTCCGGACAGGTGGGTTGGACCCGGGCCTCCTTCCTGCGGGCGGTCGTGGCGGAGGAGGAGCAGGCCCCCGACGCCGCACCGGCCAGCCGCGGCTTCAAGGTCGCCATGAGCCAGAGCGCCCCGGGCGTCTCCCGCCTGGAGCTGGCGGCGCCGGGCGCCACCTTCGGCCAGCCCGTCCTCCAGGACGGCCGCCTGCTGATCCCCTTTGCGACCGGCGTGGCCGGCGAGCGGTCGGTACCGGTGGGCAACCTGGGCGTCGCCTCGGCTGCCATCGGCCCCGAGGGGCTGCGCATCGACCTGGTCGGTGAGCCGCGGGTGACGGTCGAGTCGCACCTCGAGGGCAGCCTCCTGATCTCGCTGCGCCCGGTGCTCTCCGGGATCCGGCAGGAGACCGTGGCCGACAAGGGCGTCGTCCGCTTCAGCCTGAGCGGCGCCACCCGGCCCGAGGCCCGGGCGGAGGACGGCCAGATCATCGTGGAGATCCCCGGCGCGGTGCTGGGCACGGACGCGGTGCCGGCCGGCCTGCACGTGGTGCAGCACGCCACCGGCGTACGGGTGGTGGTCCCCTCCAACCAGCCGTATGCGCTCAAGGCGTCGAGCGACGGCTACTACCTGGTCACCTATCCGCCCGGGCTCGCCGGCAAGGTGATCATGCTGGACCCGGGCCACGGCGGCGACGACGGCGGCGCGGTCAGCCGGAGCGTCGGCGTGGTGGAGAAGGCGGTCAACCTGCAGGTGGCGCTGCGGCTGCGGGCGCTGCTGGCGGAGCGGGGCGCCATCGTGTACATGACCCGGGCCACCGACCAGCGGGTGGCGCCTGAGACCTTCCTGAACGCCGTCGACGGGGAGCCGCGTGACCAGCTCGACCTCCAGTACCGCACGATGCTGGCCAACGCCCTGGGCGTCGACCTGTTCCTCTCGCTGCACCACAACTCGGGCGAGACGCTCTCGCAGGGCACCGAGGTCTACTACACCAGTGCGACGCTCAACGGCGGCCGTTCCCGGGAACTGGCCCACCTGCTGCAGCAGGAGCTGGTGGGCGCCCTGGGCACCCGGAACCGGGGCGTCTTCGACGACACCTTCTTCGTCACCCGCAACACCCTGGCCCCGTCGGCGCTGGTGGAGCTGGCGTTCATCAACAACCCCGCCGAGGGACCCCGCACCGTCGATCCCGCCTTCCAAGAGGCGGCGGCCCGTGCGATCGTCTGGGCGCTGGAGCAGTTCTACGCGGCGCGGTAGGCCCGGCCGCGTCCGCCGGCGCCATCCTCCGGGCAGGGCGGCTGCAGTTCAGGCGCCCGTGCTCCGCCGCTGACCGACCGGTACGGCCCCTGAACGGGGCGAGACCCCACGCCGGGGAGCCTCGCCCCGTCCGGGGGCCGTCTTGCGCGCCAAGGCAGAATCGCCTTTGCAGTACGGGGTTGAAGGTGTATACTTTCCTACTAAGATACAGCGTCCCAACCGAGAAGGAGTAAAGCGAGAGGAGTGCAGCGAGCATGCGTCTGTCAGCCCGGGCCCGGAACCTGACGCCGTCGCCGACCATGGCGATCGACGCCAAGTCGAAGCAGATGCTTGCCGACGGGGTCGATGTGGTCAACTTCTCGGTAGGGGAACCCGACTTCGACACGCCGGAGTCGATCAAGGCCGCAGGTATCGCCGCCATCCAACAGGGTAAGACCAAGTACACCCCTGCCGCAGGAACGCTTGAGTTGCGCAAGGCCATCTGTGAGAAGCTCGCGCGGGAGAACGGCCTCCAGTACACCCCCGACCAGATCGTGGTCTCCAACGGAGGCAAGCAGTCGCTCTACAACGCCTACCAGGTGCTGCTCGATCCCGGCGAGGAGGTCATCATCCAGGCGCCGTACTGGGTCTCGTACCCGGAGATCGTGCGCCTGGCCGGCGGCGTTCCCGTGGTGGTGGAGACGGACGAGTCCACCGGCTTCCGCATGACGGCGGACATGATCCGGGAGAAGCTGACCACCCGCACCCGGGTCATCAACCTGAACAGCCCCAGCAACCCCACCGGCGCCGTGCTCTCCCGGAAGGAGCTCGCGGAGATCGCCGCGCTGGCGGTGGAGCGGGACCTGATCATCGTGACCGACGAGATCTACGAGAGGCTGCTCTACGACGGCGCTGAGCACGTCTCCATCGCCACCTTCGGCGAGGAGGTCAGGAAGCGGACCATCACCGTCAACGGCCTCTCGAAGGCATACTCCATGACGGGCTGGCGCATCGGCTACACCGCGTCGGAGCGCATCTTCGCCAAGGCGATGGGCGACCTGCAGTCGCAGTCGACCTCCGGCCCCTCCTCGATCTCCCAGGCGGCGGCGGTGGAGGCGCTGCGGGGCACCCAGGAGCCCGTCGAGCAGATGCGGCAGGAGTTCGACCGCCGCCGCAGGCACATGATGACGCGGCTGAACAGCCTGCCGGGCTTCTCCGTGAAGGTGGCCCCCGAGGGCGCGTTCTACCTGTTCCCCAACGTATCCGGCCTCTTCGGCCAGACCATCGCCGGGCGGCGGATCACGTCGTCCGACGACCTGGCCGAGGTCATCCTGGAGCGGGCCCACGTGGCCGTCGTGCCGGGTACGGGCTTCGGCGCTCCCAACTACATTCGCTTCTCCTATGCCACTTCAATGGAACGGATTGACGAGGGGCTTGACCGCATCGCCAGGCTGCTCGCCGAGGGGTGAGCGGCCGGCAGGCAGGAGGTAGACCGGGATGGATCTGCAGGGGCGTGTGGCAGTCGTGGGTGTCGGGGTCTCCAACATGGCGCTGATCCGCTACCTCGTGTCCAAGGGGGTCAGCGTCACGGCCTGCGACCGGCACCCCGCCGAGCGGCTCGGGGACCGGGCCGGGGAGCTGAGCCGGCTCGGGGTGCGCCTGGTGACCGGCGAGGCGTACCTGGCGCCCCTGGCGGAGCACGACCTGATTTTCCTCACCCCCGGCATGCCCAAGCACCTGCCCGAGATCGAGGCCGCCCGCCGGCGCGGGGCGGTGATCGCCGGCGAAATCGGCCTTGTGCTGGACCTGTGCCGCGCCCCGGTGATCGGGGTGACGGGCAGCGCGGGCAAGACGACCACCACCACGCTGATCGGCGAGATCATGCGGGTCTCCGGACGCCAGACCTACGTGGGCGGGAACATCGGCACCGTGCTGATCGAGAAGGTGGAGGCCATCCCGCCCGAGGCCATCGTGGTGCTGGAGCTCTCCTCGTTCCAGCTGCAGCTGGTGCAGCGCTCGCCGCACATCTCGGTCATCACCAACATCAGCCCCAACCACCTGGACGTGCACGCCACCATGGAGGAGTACGTCGCGGCCAAGAAGGCGATCTTCCGCCACCAGTCGCCGCGCGACTGGCTGGTGCTCAACGCCGACGACCCCCTGGTGCGGTCGTTCGCCGCAGAGGCCCGGAGCCGCGTGGTGCTCTTCAGCCGCCGGGCGGACCCCGGCGGCCGGGACGCGGCCTTCATCCGGGACGGCCAGGTGGTCTGGCGCCGGGACGGCCAGGAGCTGCCGACGCTGCTCCTGGAGGAGATCAAGCTGCCCGGCCTGCACAACCAGGAGAACATCCTGGCAGCCATGGCCGCCTGCTACCTCGCCGGTGCGCCGCTCTCGGCCGTGCGCGAGGTCATGACCCAGTTCACCGGCGTGGAGCACCGCATCGAGCCGGTGCGGGTGCTGGACGGGGTCAAGTGGTACAACGACTCCAAGGCCACCTCGCCCGCGGAGGCGGTGGCGGCGCTCTCCACGCTGCCCGCGCCCATCGTGCTCATCGCCGGGGGCTCGGACAAGGGCATCCCCTTTGACCCCATCGCGCCGCTGGTGGCCGAGAAGGTGAAGTACCTCATCCTCACGGGACCCACCGCCCCCAAGATCGAGGAGGCGGTGCGCAGGGGCGGCTACGCCGGACCGGTCCACCGCGCGGCCGACATGGCCGAGGCGGTGGCGCTGGCCCGGGCCGCCGCCGCCCCGGGTGACACGGTGGTGCTATCGCCCGCCTGCGCCTCGTTCGACGCCTACCGGAACTTCGAGGAGCGCGGGCGCCACTTCAAGTCGCTGGTGGAGGCCTTGCAGTGAGGAAAGACCTCTGGGTGATCCACCTGGACATGGACGCGTTCTTCGCCGCGGTGGAGCAGCGGGACAACCCGCGCCTCCGGGGCAAGCCCGTCATCGTGGGCGGCTCCCCGAACTCCCGGGGCGTCGTCTCCACGTGCTCCTACGAGGCGCGCCGCTTCGGGGTGCGCTCGGCCATGCCCTCCCGGGAGGCTCTGCGGCTCTGCCCGCACGCCGTATTCATCCGGCCCAACCACGCCAAGTACAGCGAGGTGGGCCGGCAGGTTCGCGCCATTATGCGCCGGTTCACCGACGTGATCCAGCCGCTCTCCATCGACGAGGCGTTCCTGGACGTGTCGGGGCAGGACGCGGTGCGGGTGGCGCGGGAGCTCAAGGAGGCCATCCGGTCGGAGCTGAAGCTCACCGGCTCGGCCGGCGTCTCCTACTGCAAGTTCCTGGCCAAGCTGGCCTCCGACATGGAGAAGCCCGACGGCCTCACCGTCATCACCTGGGAGCGGGCGCAGGAGCTGCTGCCGACCCTGCCCGTGCGGAAGCTCTGGGGGGTGGGCCCGGCCAGCGAGCAGGCGCTGAACGCCCTGGGCATCTTCACCTGCGGCGACCTCCTGGCCTACGACCCGGAGACGCTGCGCAAGCACTTCGGCAAGCGGGCCGACGAGCTGGTGCAGCTGGCCCGGGGCATCGACCCCCGTCCGGTGGTGCCCCACCGGGAGGCCAAGTCCATCGGCGAGGAGAACACCTTCCCCGTCGACCAGACCGACCGGGAGTACCTGGCAGGGCTCCTGGAGCGCTACGCCGACGACCTGGCCCGGGAGCTGCAGCGCCAGGGGCTGGCGGCCCGCACGGTGACGGTGAAGATCAAGTGGAACGTGTTCGTCGAGGGCGGGGCCAGGGGCGGCGACTTCCTGCAGATCACCCGCAGCCAGACGCTGCCCATGCCCACCGACGACGCCCGCACCATCGGCCGTGCGGCCCGGGAGATCTTCACCCGGGTGGAGTGGGAGGGGCGGAAGATCCGCCTGCTTGGGCTTTCGGTGCACAACCTCGTGAAGCGGGGGGAACTGGTGCAGGCGTATCTGCCCATCTAGCAGGGGAGGGCCGCCGGCGTGCGCCTGCCCCGATCCGGCCCCGAACGTACCTATTCAGCCTTCAAACGGGAGTGTTTGGATGCTCACTGAAACGCAGCAGGCAGAAGTTGCGGCACTGCAGCAGGCGGTTGAGGCGCACGACGGCATCGCCCTGAAGCTCAACTGGGACATCCTGAGGCGGGCCGACCGCACCGACCCGGACTTCCTGCGATACCAGGACGGCCGCCTCGTCGGCTTCCTCGGCGTCTACGCCTTCGGATCCGAGGTTGAGGTGTGCGGCATGGTTCACCCGGAGGCGCGGCGCCAGGGCCACTTCCAGGCGCTCTACGACCAGGCCATGGCCTACTGCCGTGAGGCCGGCTTCACGGAGATCCTGCTGAACACCCCCTCGGCCTCCCGGTCCGGACAGGCCTTCCTGCGCCGGCAGGGCGCCAGGTATGCGTTCACCGAGCATCAGATGAAGTGGATGGGCGCGGCCGTGCCGGCGCCAGTTCCGGGCCTCCTCCGGCCGGCCGCGCCCGAAGACCTGGAGACGCAGGTCCGCCTCGACGTGGAGGCGTTCGGCATGAGCGAGGCCGACGCCCGCAGCGCCAACACGGAGTTGCTTCAGGATGCAGACACGACTGCGTACATGGTCATGCACGAGGGAGCGACCGTTGGGAAACTCCGGGTTCAGCGGAGCGGATCCGAGGCCTGGATCTACGGCTTCGCGATCCTTCCCCGCTTCCAGGGCCGCGGCATCGGGCGGCGCGTGCTCGAAACCGTCGTCGCCGACTGCGCGTCCCAGGGCTGCGATGTGTTCCTGGAGGTGGAGGCGAAGAACGACCGGGCGCTGCACCTGTACACGTCAGTCGGGTTCCAGGTCCTGCGGGGGCAGGATTACTACACGCCCGGGTAGCGGGGGAGGGCCGGAAGGCCGCCGTGACATATGGATTACAGGCCGTGCCCGTCCGGGCACGGCCTTCTCGGCTCATGGGCTCCCGGCTTGCGGCGACCGGCGGGCGCACCGGGGGCCATCCCTGGAGCAGGATGAGACGAAGATTTGGATGAGTATACGGAGAACGACACTGCGGGTACGGGCGTCTGTAGATGGGAGGGAGAACTGATGAGGCGCAAGCTGCTCTGGTTGGTGATGGTCCTGCTGCTCGCGGGCTGCACTTCGGGCTACGAGCCAGGCTCCTACGGCTCCCGCAGGGTCGGTTCGCCCGTCGAGTACGCCCGGGCGGCCATTCCGGGCTGGGTTCGGGCGGAGCAGGAGGGCCTGGTCGTGCCGCTGGACGGCGCCTTCGACATCCCCGGGACCGGCGCCCGCATCAAACTGGAGGCGGTCTGGTACAGCCCGCTCCACACCTATCTGCTCTACACCACCGCCGGAGACCGCCCCTTCATGGCGACCTTCATCCGGACGGGGTGGGGCACCGGGATGGGAGACTGGGGGCCGAACCCCTACCATCACGGATACGGGGCGTTCTCCGGCGAGGGGTTTCACCAGGTGATGCTCCTCCCCCCGGTTGAGCGGCCGCTTTCCGCCGATACCCTGGCCGTGGAGGTGGAGAAGTGGTACGCGATGACGCCCGACAAGCGCGACCTGGCTGAGCCCGGAACCCACGTCGGCCCGGTGGCGTTCGAGCTGCCCGTGCGGGAGGAGTACCTGGACCCCGCACCGGAGCAGTTCGCACTCGACAGGGAAGGGACCTGGCTGGGCCGCACGCTCCGGGTTGACCGGCTGGAGGTGAGCGTCGGGCAGGCCCGGCTGCACGGCAGCATCGCGCTGCTCCCCGGCGAACACGAGCCCGGCCTGGGTGCCGAACTGGTCTTCGGTGACTCCGTCCGCGAGATGGTCGGCTATGTGCGCGGGCCCAACGGGAGCTTCGTCGCTACGTTCGAGCCGCCGGACGGGTGGCCGGCCCCGGTAAGCCTGAAACTGTACGGTATCCAGTTCAAGACCGAGGAGGTGCTGGAGGCGGTGATCCCCTGGGGGCAGTTCGGTGGACAGGAGGCCGTGGTGAAGCCGGCGGACCTCCTCGTGATGCCGTTTTACGACGGCGCCTACCGCCTGCACCGGGTGGACCCGCGGGGCGTCAGCTTTGAGATCATGCGCCCGGACCGGCTTCCCCGGGTCACCCCGGCCAACGCCATCCCCGCGGCGGAGTTCATCGGCCCGGACGGCGAGACGGTGACAGACATGCAGCGCGGCGGCGGGCACATCGGCGAGGGCAAGGACGGGGTCAGCTACCAGTTCGCCGACGAGGCATCGCCGGCGATGCGGGCGGCCGACGAGATCACGGTCCGCTTCATCCACCCCCCGGCCCTGCTGGAGTTCGCGGAGACCTGGTCGCTGGTTGCCCCATGAACGGCAGAGCGGAGGGCAGAACCGCCCCCCGCCCTATGACCTTCCGCGCAGGAACTCCCGGATGATCCGGTTGGTCTCCTCCGGCGCATCCTGGTTGGCGTTGTGCCGGGCGCCGGGCAGCATGTGAAACTCCAGGCCCTCCTCCCGGGCCCAGGCGGTCATCGACTTCCGGATGTTGCCCGTGCGGTCCTCCGCGCCGCAGATCAGCAGGGTGCGCTCGGGGCAGCGCAGCTCGGGCCGGTAGGCCACAAAGTCGAAGACCCGCACCATCACCTCGCAGAAGCGGGCCTTGCCGACGTGACGCATGCACTCCCGCACGTACTGCTGCACCTCGGGGCGGCGGGAGCACGCCCACGCCGACCCTTCCACCAGCCAGTCGAACGGCGTGAGCCTGAGGAGCGGCGCGGCCAGGCGGAGGCTGGCCGCCTCCCACGCCCGGAGCCGCTGGCTGTTGCGTGTGGCGTCGATGACCACCAGAGCCTCCACCCGGTCCGGATGGCGCATCGCCACCTCCTGGGCCAGGTTGCCGCCCATCGACTGGCCGATGAGGGTCGCCCGGGCGATCCCCTCGCGGTCCATCACCGCCAGCAGGTCCGCCACGAGCAGGTCCACCGAGAAGCCCTGCACCCCGGCGGAGCGGCCGTGGCCGCGGGCGTCCCAGGCGAACAGGGCGTACTCCGGGTCGAAGGCCGGATACTGTGGGGCGAACATGCGGTGGTCCAGCCCGGCGCCGTGGAGGAAGAAGAGGGGCCTTCCGGGCCGGCCGTTGGTGAAGTAGTGGAGGGTCCCGCCCCGGACCGGGACGGTGCGCTCCTGCAAGCGTGGCGCAGCCGGGGTCATGTCCCATACGTGGGCGCTACGTTCCTCCGTTTCCTGCGTGGCCGTGGTCCCTTCCTGTATGCCAGCCGTTCGCTCCTGCACGGGTTCACCTCCCGAGTCTTAGCCCCGCTGCCTGCGCTGCCGGTACTCCTGCTCCAGGATGCTCATGATCACGTCGCTCTCCCAACGACCGGCGATAAGCGC
Organism: Symbiobacterium terraclitae; assembly: GCF_017874315.1. Lineage (NCBI taxonomy): Bacteria > Bacillati > Bacillota > Clostridia > Eubacteriales > Symbiobacteriaceae > Symbiobacterium > Symbiobacterium terraclitae. The sequence goes on from NZ_JAGGLG010000021.1 coordinate 27,353, forward strand.
ACCCTCGCGCTCGACCCCTTCCCGGACGAACCCGCACTTCTCGTAGCAGGCGATGGCCCGATGGTTGCAGGCCAGCACCCGCAGGTCGACCCGGTGGAGGCGCAGCGTCTCGAAGGCATACTGGAGCACGAGGTTCGTGGCCTCCGTCCCGTACCCCTTTCCCCACGCTGACGGGTCGAAGATGCCGATGGCGCAGCGGGCCCGCCGCTCGTGCTCGTTCAGGGAGTTCAGCCGCGCCGTGCCGATGCACCGGCCACCGAGATCGATGACCCGCTCCATCGGCTCGGCCAGGAGACGCTCGTACCAGCGGTCCACCTGCTCGGGGGTGAGCGGCGCCACGCGTCGGTGGTCGCCCCCGACCATCCGGATGTACTCGGCGCTGCGCCCGCAGGCGAGCCGGTCCTGCTTGTCCTGCTCCCGGGGAGGGCGCAGTACCACCCGGGCGCCTTTCAAAACGGGGACCATCGGGGACGCATCCCCCCTATCCAGTTTACCCACCAATATTCAGCACATGAGGGCCGCCGTCCTTCAGGCGGCCCTGCACACCACCATGCACAGCGGGGCCACCTTCCTTCAGGCGGCCCTGCACACCACCATGCACAGCGGGGCCGCCTTCCTGCAGGCGGCCCCGCTTACACCTCAGCGCGCAGGAGTCGGTCGACCCGCAGCAGGCCGGCCCCCTGCGCCGAAATCGGAATCTCCGGCAGCCACTCGGCGGTCGCCTTCAGGTGCTCCCGGATCGCTGCCGGCCGCAGGCCGGGGCGCACCTGGAGCAGCAGCGCCGCGGCGGCGGTGACGTGGGGCGCCGCCATCGAGGTCCCGCTCATATAGCCGAAGGACCCGCCCGGCAGGAGGGAAAAGAGCCCGGCCCCCGGCGCCACCAGGTCGACCTCGGGTCCCCGGCTGGAGAAGCGGGCCAGCCGGTCCCGGCGGTTGCAGGCGGCCACCGCCAGCACCTCGGGGTAGCTTCCCGGGTAGTCGACGCCGCCGCCCCGGCCGTCGTTGCCGGCCGCCCCCACCAGCAGGGTGCCGTGGCGTTCCAGAAGCCGGATCGTCTCCGCCAGCTGCTCGCTGCAGCGGCGGTCGGTGCCGAAGCTCAGGTTCACGATCTCGCAGCCCTGCTCGAGACACCACCGCAGGCCGGCCACGATGTCGCTGATGCGCCCGTAGCCCCTGCGGTCGAAGATCTTCACGGGCCGGATGCGGAGCGGCGGCGGCCATATCGCCCGCTCCCGGTGCAGCGCTCCCGCGGCGACGGCCAGGATGCCCGCGATGTGGGTGCCGTGGCCGTGCTCGTCGTGGGGCGGTCTGCCGGGGGAGAGGAGGTTGATGCCGGGACCGAGGAGATCCTTCAGATACGGATGCTTCAGGTCGACGCCGCTGTCCAGCAGCCCCACCTCGACCGGCGTCCGGCGCTTGCGTCTGAGGCGCACCAGCCGCCAGGCCTCGGGGAAGCCGGTCCGCCGGATGTGCCACGGGGGAGACTGCCACACCGATCGTCCCATGGGATCGCTCCTCCGCCGGGGTCTCACCCATCATTACGGTCCGGGCGGCGGGATTGCTACCGGTGAAGGTCGCGCTTTACTTTTTATGGCATCATCCGTATAATACGCGAGTTGGGGCCCGTGTTGTGGGCTCCTATTCCAGTGGGCAGACTTCGCCTGAGGAGCGCTGATGAGAGGAATGAAGCGGACCGACCTGCGCAACGTGGCGATCATCGCCCACGTCGATCACGGCAAGACCACCCTCGTAGACGGCCTGCTCCGCCAGTCCGGCACCTTCCGCGCCAACGAGCAGGTGGCGGAGCGGGTGATGGATTCCAACGACCTGGAGCGGGAGCGGGGCATCACCATCCTCTCCAAGAACACCGGCATCACCTACAAGGGCGTCCGGATCAACATCGTCGACACCCCCGGCCACGCCGACTTCTCCGGCGAGGTGGAGCGGATCATGACGATGGTGGACGGCTGCCTCCTGGTCGTCGACGCGGCCGAGGGGCCGATGGCGCAGACCAAGTTCGTGCTGCGCAAGGCCATGGAGGCCGGCCTGAAGCCGGTGGTGGTGATCAACAAGATCGACCGGCCCGACCGGCGCATCGCCGAGGTGGAGGACATGATCCTCGACCTCTTCATCGAGCTGGGCGCGGACGACGACCAGCTGGAGTACCCCGTCATCTACGCCTCGGCGCGCGCCGGCGTGGCGACCTACCGCCTGGAGGAGGAGGGGAAGGACCTCCAGCCGATCTTCGACACGATCCTGGAGCACATCCCCTGCCCCGAGGGCGACCCGGATGCGCCGCTGCAGGCCATGGTGACCTCGCTGGACTACGACGAGTACGTGGGGCGCGTCGCCATCGCCCGGGTGCGCCAGGGCAGGGTGGTGGCCGGCCAGCAGGTGGCGGTGGCCAAGCTGGACGGCTCCGTCGTCCGGTTCCGGGCGGCGCAGCTCTTCGGCTTCCAGGGGCTGAAGCGGGTGCCGATGGAGGAGGCCACGGTGGGCGACATCATCGCCATGACCGGCCTGGAGGACGTGAACATCGGCGAGACCATCACCGACCCGGAGCAGCCCGTGCCGCTGCCGCCGATCAAGGTGGACGAGCCGACGCTGCAGATGACCTTCCGCACCAACGACTCGCCCTTCGCCGGCCGGGAGGGCAAGTACGTCACCTCCCGCCACCTGCGGGCCCGCCTCTTCAAGGAGTTGGAGCGGAACGTGGCCCTGCGGGTGGAGGAGACCGACTCGCCCGACGCCTTCATCGTCTCCGGTCGCGGCGAGCTCCACCTCTCCATCCTCATCGAGACCATGCGCCGTGAGGGCTACGAGCTGGCGGTCTCCAAGCCCAAGGTGATCTTCCGCAGGGACGAGCACGGCAACCGGCTGGAGCCCCTGGAGCAGCTGATCATCGATATCCCCGAGGAGTACATGGGGACGGTGATGGAGGCGCTGGGCGTCCGCAAGGCCGAGATGACCAACATGATCAACCACGGCAACGGCAACCTGCGCCTGGAGTTCATCATCCCCGCCCGCGGGCTGGTCGGCTTCCGCTCCGAGTTCCTCACGCTGACCCGCGGCTACGGGATCATGCACCACCTCTTCTACGACTACGGCCCGTACCGCGGCGACATCCCGACCCGCACCCGGGGCTCGCTGGTGGCCTCCGAGGCCGGCACGGCCACGCAGTACGCCCTCTACCAGCTCCAGGACCGGGGAACGCTCTTCATCGAGCCCGGCACCGAGGTCTACGTGGGCATGGTGGTCGGCGAGAACAGCCGGGAGCAGGACATGGACGTCAACGTCTGCAAGACGAAGCACCTGACCAACATCCGGGCGGCCGGCTCCGACGAGAAGCTGCTCCTGGATCCGCCCCGGCTGCTCACGCTGGAGGAGGCGCTGGAGCAGATCGCCGACGACGAGCTGGTGGAGGTCACGCCCAAGTCGATCCGGCTCCGGAAGCAGTACCTGGACCCGATCATCCGGGCCCGGCTGGCCAAGGGGAAGGAGATCAACGCGGAGGTGCTGCAGCGGCTGCAGCAGGGCAGATAACGCGTAAGAGCGGAGGGCCTTAGCACCCTCCGCTTCATACATGTAGCGATGTTTCACACCAAGCACTCGTAGTACGGGGAGCACCCGTCGTTTGCGATGGAGTGCTCGCCGGCCACCGCCAGGTTTCCGACGGCGGTGACCAGGAGCATCACCAGGAATGCCAGAGCCACCAGCTTCCTCACGTCATCTCACCCCCTCCTGCCCCCGTGCGGGGACGCCGCAGCGGCCCTACTGGATCGTGAACTCCCAGGTGGCTTCGCCGTATTCCGGGTGGATGAAGGTGTACCTGTAGGTCCCGTCCATCCGCTTCGCCAGGAAGCCCAGCCAGCCCTGGCCGCTCTCGCCCTGCCGGAAGGTGCCGTTCAGCCTGGGCGTGCGGTATGACGTGGCCTGCAGGTTGTACGGCGCGCTCTTCTCCTCGGGCGTCGTCAGCTTGTGCTGTTCCGTCGGGTTGACGGTGTACGCGGCCGCGCCGTTGTTCTGCACCGTCACATCGATCAGGACGTAGGTGTAGCCCGGGGCCGGGGCCTCGTCCACGGTCTCCACCTGGTGGACGGTGACGGTGAGCAGACCGACCTCCGCCGTGTCACCCACCGCCAGCGGGCCCAGCTGCGCCTTCTCCGCCGGCGCGGGTGCGGCACTGCCGCCCGAGGCGCCCTGGCCGCCGGATCCGCCGCCGGAGGTGGACGCGCCGCTGCCGGAGGAGCTCGAACCGGACGCGCCCGAACCGGACGAGGTCGAACCCGAGGCGCCCGAGCCCGAGGCGGTGGTGCCGCCCGGGCCGGACTGGTCGGCGTACTTCCCGCAGCCGGCCGCGGCCAGCGCCAGCAGCGCCGCCAGCAGCCCAACCAGAATCCTTCTCCGCAACATGGGTATCCCCCTCTGCCTGCTACTGCTTCAACCGGGGGTCGAGCGCATCGCGCAGCCCGTCCCCGATAAAGTTGATGGAGAGTACCGTAAGGAAGATCATCAGGCCGGGCGGCAGCCATGTCCACGGCATGGTCTGCAGCACCGCCATGCTGTTGGCCTCGCTGAGCATGTTCCCCCAGGTGGGGATCGGCTGCTTGACGCCGAAGCCGAGGTAGCTGAGGCCCGCCTCGGCGAGGATGATGCCCGCCACCTCGAGCGTGGCGTTCACGATCAGCGGGGCCATGGCGTTGGGCAGCAGGTGGCGCATGATCATCCGGAAGCCGCTCACGCCCATCGCCCGGGCGGCCTCGATGAAGTCCCGCTCCCGCAGCGAGAGGAACTCGCCCCGCACGAGTCGGGCGGGCACAGGCCAGCTGAGGAAAACGATGGCGAAGACCAGGTTCGAGACCGACGGCCCCCGTATGGCCACGATCGTCAACGCGAACATCAGGAACGGGAAGGACTGGATGATGTCCACCAGGCGCATCAGCACGTTGTCGACCCAGCCCCCGAAGTAGCCCGCGACGGACCCGATCGCGATGCCCATCACCATGTAGATGGCCACCGATCCCAGGGCGATCGAAAGCGAGACCCTTCCGCCGTAGAGGAGGCGGGTCAGGTTGTCGCGGCCGGCGCTGTCGGTGCCCAGCGGGTGGCGGGCGCTCGGCGTGGCCCGTATGTAGCGGATGTCGATCTCGTCGCGCCCCCAGCCCAGCGTGGCCTGCGTGATGAGCGGCGCGAAGAGGGATATGAGGATCAGGATGAGGAGGATCGTCGCCCCGGCGATCGCCATGCGGTTGCGCAGGAAACGGCGGAAGACCATCCTGGCGTAGGAGGTCTCCTTCGGCGCCAGCCCGTCAAAGGTCTTCGGGGAGGGTGTCGGCATGGGGTTGGTGACGGCCACGTGAGAACCTCCTTAGGCGTACCGAATCCGGGGGTCGGCGACCGCGTAGAGGATGTCGGCAACGAGGTTGCCGATGATCACCAGCAGGGCGAAGAACATGTTGGTGGCCATCAGCACCGAGTAGTCCCGGTTGTTGACGGCCTCGAAGGTGAGGAGGCCCATGCCGGGGAACGTGAAGACCTGCTCGATGATGACCGCCCCGCCGAAGAGGCCCGGCAGGCTGAAGCCGAGCAGGGTGATCACCGGAATCAGGCCGTTGCGCAAGGCGTGCTTGTAGATGACGATGCGCTCGGCCAGGCCCTTCGCCCGCGCCGTGCGCACGTAGTCCTGGCGCAGGACCTCCAGCATGGAGGAGCGGGTGAAGCGGGCATAGGAGGCCGCATCCCGCAGCCCAAGAGTGACGGCGGGCAGCACCAGGTGGTGCAGCACGTCCCAGAATCCGCCGACGCCGGGCGTGTGGATGCCGTTCATGGGGAAGATCGGCAGCTTCACCGCGAAGAAGTAGATGGCCAGCAGCGCTGCGAAGAACGAGGGCAGCGAGATGCCCATAAAGGCGAAGGTCGTCGCCGCGTAGTCCAGGGCCGAGTACTGCCGGGTGGCGGAGACCACGCCAATGGGAATGGCGATGGCCAGACCGAGGAGGAAGGAGGAACCGGTGAGCAGCAGGGTCCTGGGCAAGGCCTTGGCCATCATGTCGATCACGGGCTCCTGCGTGCGGATGGAGTACCCGAGGTTGCCGCTGATCGTGGTCTTGAACCACCGGACGTACTGTACCGGGATGGGGTCGTTGAAGCCCATCTCCTCCCTGAGCCGGGCACGGAGCGTCGGGTCGGTCCGCGGACCGAACAGGTACGCGTAGGGATCGCCCGGCGCGGTGTGGATGATGATGAAGACGACGATGCTGACGCCCAGGAGGATCGGAATCGTCTGCAGCAGCCGTCGCGTTAGGTACCGGCCCACCTGTCAGTCTCCTTTCTTCCCGGCGGCGTGCGGCCCGGGGGCCTCCCCCCCCCCCGGGCCGCCTGCCGCACGGTGGTCAGCCGCTTACTTGGAGAGCCAGATCTCCTCGATGTTCCACAGCTCGCCCTGCGGCCCGGGCTTGAAGTTCTGCAGCCGCTCGTTGGCCGCAACCAGCGTGTTCACGGCGTAGAAGATGTAGGCCGGGGACTCCTCGGTCCAGTGGCGCGCCCACTCGTGGTAGATCTCGATGCGCTTCTCGATGTCGCCGGTGGCCTTGCCGGCGGCAATCAGCTGCTCGGACTTCTCGGTCCACCACTGGCTGTCGTTGAAGCCGCCGGGCTCCGTGGCCGCCTTGTCCCACAGGCCCGTCGGGTCGGGATCGGAGTTGCCGAGCGAGAAGCCGATGAAGTACATGTCGAAGTCGCGCTCAGCCCGCTTCTGATCGAGCGTCGGCCAGTCGTAGCCCTCCAGGATGACCTCGATGCCGACGTCCTTCAGCCACTGCTGCACGACCGGCGCGGTGGCCTGGCGGACCGGGTTGCCGACGTTCGGGTAGAGGAGGCGCAGGGTGAGCTTCTTGCCGTCCTTATAACGGTAGCCGTCGGGGCCGAGCTTCCAGCCGGCCTCCTCCAGGAGCTGCCGGGACTTCTCGGGGTTGAACGGGTACTGCTCGACGTCCTCGGTGTAGGCCCACGTCAGCGGGTGGATCGGGCCGTACATCGTAGAGGCGTGGCCGCCCATCAGGTTGTTGATGATCGCCTGCCGGTCGATGGCGTAGTTGATGGCGTGGCGCACCCGCTTGTCGGTCGTCGGGCCCATCTCGCCGTTCTTGTTCGGACCGGTGTTGTAGACCATTTCCTGGAAGACCGTATTGGCGAACTCATGGATCTTCACGTGCGGCATGGCCACATAGGCGTCCATCTCGTTGGGGCTGAACTCGACGTAGTCGATCGTGCCGCGCTGCATCTCGCCGACGGCGACCTCAGCGGCCACGATGCGCCAGAGCACCTCGTCGATGTAAGGCCGGCCGGCCCAGTAGTTCGGGTTGGCCTCAAGCAGAGCGTACTGGCCCTCGACGTACTCCTTCATCTTGAAGGGGCCGTTGCCGTTCGGGAAGATGTTGTACGGGTCATTGGCCGTACCCCAGTCCTGAACGGGGATCTTGCCGTACTTGCTGCTGTCCATGATGCCGTAGGCGAGGTTGTACAGGAACGGCGAGTTGGGCTGCTTCAGCTGGAAGACGACCGTGTAGTCATCCACGGCGTAGAGGCCGGGCAGGTTGCCGGTGGTGACGATGCCGCGGGCGAAGTTCTCCGGCGTCTCGCCGCTGATGCCGTTGGCGTAGTCCTCGTACCCTACCACGTCCTCAAAGCCGGCGTCGCGCGGGCCGATGTACTGCGGATGCCAGATGGCCTTGTAGGTGAAGACGACGTCCTTGGCCGTGAGCGGCGTGCCGTCGAAGAACGTGACGCCGCGGCGGAGGTAGAACGTCAGCTTCGTGTTGGTCTCATCCCACTCCCAGTGCTCCGCCAGCGCCGGCACGGGGATGTAGCGCTCGTCGTACTTCCAGAGGCCCTCGTACATGAGGCCGCTGATGTTGGAGCCGTACGTGTCGTTCACGGTGATCGGGTTGAAGTGGCCGATCGGCTTGTTCCACATGGCCAGGTTCAGCCGGCCGCCCCGGCGCGGCCAGTTGGGGTCGACGATGGAGATCGCCGTGGTCGCGTCGTCGTACTTCACCTCAGCGCCGAAGGCCTCGCTCACGAAGCGGAGCGGGACCAGAGTCCGGCCGCCCTCGATGAAGGGCGCCGCGTCCAGGGTGCGGGCCTGCCCGTTCACCCGGGCCGTGGTGCTGCCGATGGTCAGCTGGACCGTGGTGTTGCCGCGCTTGGCGGTGACGGTCTGGGCGGACGCGTTCCACTCGACCTCGGCGCCCATCTTCTCGAAGATGGCCCGGAAGGGGACGAACACGCGGCCGTTCACATTGACCGGCTGGACGTCAAACGTAACCGGGTGGCCGTTGAAGGTCACGGGGTACTTTACCTCAGGGCGAGCAGCCAGGGCCGGCAACGCCGAGGCCACCACCATGATGGCGGCCAGCAGAAGGACCAGGAATCGCTTCACTCAACCGATACCTCCTTAGACATAATTTCATGTGTACTCGTGGAATCAGGCGCTCGATGCGACAGATCTTCAGGCATTCACCTCCAACAAGAGCGTAGTGGGTCTTAGTATTCGCAACCTACAGCAAAAATCCTCTTCTCGGAGTCTGCGGATTATTCAATGTTCCTTTCCGGGCACTAAAGTGCCATATCGAAAGGAATGTGTTACCAGTCGAGCGAAAACAGTAATGGGCATTGATGCCGAAAGGGGAGTCATGGCGTGCGCGCTTATGACATCATCTACCGCAAGCGGATGGGCGAGGAGCTGACGACCGAGGAGATCCGGGCGCTGGTCTCCGGGTTCGTCTCGGGCGAGGTGCCCGACTATCAGATGGCCGCCTGGGCCATGGCTGTCTGCATCCGCGGCATGACGCCGCGGGAGACGGCCGACCTCACCATGGCGATGGCCGAGTCAGGCGACCAGATCGACCTGTCTGCGATCGCCGGCCGCAAGGTCGACAAGCACTCGACCGGCGGCGTGGGCGACAAGGTCTCGCTGGTGCTGGTGCCGCTGGTGGCGGCGTGCGGGGCGCCGGTGGCCAAGATGTCCGGCAGGGGCCTCGGCCACACCGGGGGGACGCTGGACAAGCTCGAGTCGATTCCGGGCTTCCGGGTGGAGCTGTCGCCCGAGGAGTTCGTCGCGCAGGTGAACCGGATCGGCTGCGCCGTCGCCGGCCAGACCGGCGACCTGGTGCCCGCCGACAAGAAGCTCTACGCCCTGCGGGACGTGACCGCCACCGTCGATTCCATCCCGCTGATCGCGTCCTCCATCATGGCCAAGAAGATCGCCGGCGGGGCGGACGCGGTCGTGCTCGACGTGAAGACCGGCTCCGGGGCCTTCATGAAGAGCCTCGACGAGGCGTTCCGGCTCGCCGAGGCGATGGTGGCCATCGGCCGCCAGGTGGGCCGCGAGGTGGCGGCGCTCGTCTCGGACATGGACCAGCCGCTGGGCCACGCCGTGGGCAACGCCCTGGAGGTGGCCGAGGCGATCGAGACGCTGCGGGGGTTCGGCCCCAAGGACCTGGAGGAGATCTGCCTGCAGCTGGGCGCGCAGATGCTCCGCCTGGCCGGCGTTGCGGCCGACGGGGCGGAGGCGCGGAAGATGCTGCTGCGGGCCCTGCGCTCGGGCCGCGGGCTGAGCAAGCTGATCGAGATGGTGGAGGCCCAGGGCGGCGACGCCGGCTGCATCCGCCAGCCGGTGAAGCTGCCCCGGGCGCAGCGGGTGGTTCCCGTCACGGCGCCGGAGGGCGGCTATGTGCAGTCGATCACGGCGCTGGAGGTGGGCGTCGCGGCGCAGCTCCTGGGCGCAGGCCGGGAGACCAAGGAGTCGCCGATCGACCTCAGCGTGGGCGTGGTGCTGCGCAAGAAGGTGGGCGAGCCCGTCGCGCCGGGCGACGTACTGGCGGAGCTGCACGTCAGCGACGATCGGCGGCTCGCCGAGGCGCAGGAGCGCCTCCTCGGGGCCTACCGCATCGGCCCCGGACAGCCGGCGCCCCGGCCGCTGGTCTACGGGCTGGTGACGGATGCGGGAACGGAGCGCTGGGCTTGACGCGCACAGCAGGAGGGGGCCGTGCGGGGCCGCCCTCCTGCTGGCTAATAGTCCCTTTGTCGGACTCCATAGTGATTGGGCGCCATGGGGTGTTTGGCCCCACGACTGATGGTGCGTTGGGGGGGGGACAGTTATTATAGGAACCAAGGGGAGTGGTCCCATGCGCAGCCTGACGGCGAAGTTCATGGTGGGCATCACTGGCCTTGTGCTGGCCGTGCTCTTCATCGCGCTCTCCCTGGACTTCGCCTACCAGCAGCGGCAGGCCGACATCGATCTCCTGGCCAAGGCGAGCCTCGTCGCGAAACAGCAGCAGGCCACGCGCTCGTTCATCTCCCGCTCCAGCCACGACGAGTTCGTCCACGGCGAGACGCGCCCGCTGGACCCGGCCGAGGTGGGGGAGGGCGTCAGCGACCTGTTCGCCGACCTCTCCAAGTCGCAGGTGAAGCAGACCAACCTCGTGCCGCGCATCGAGGAGAACGCGCCGGACGACTTCGAGCGGGCCGCGCTGGAGTACTTCATGGCGAGCGCCGAGAACAACGAGGTCTGGCAGCGGGTGACGCTGGAGGACGGCACGCCCGCCTTCCGCTACATGATGGCCCTTCGGGCGGAGGAGTCCTGCCTGAAGTGCCACGGCGAGCCCAAGGGCGAACTGGACCCGACCGGTTACCCCAAGGAGGGCCTGAAGCTCGGCGACGTGGCCGGCGCCATCAGCGTCATCCTGCCCATGCGGGAGACGCTGGCCAACGCGCGGGCCGAGTCGGTGCGGCTCGCCATCCTGGTGGTCTTCCTGGCGCTGCTCTGCTTCGGCCTGATCTGGCTGATCCTGTGGCGGCAGGTCTCCATGCCGCTGGCCGAGCTGGCTGAGGTCGCGACCACGGTGGGCATGGGCAACTTCCTCATCAGCAAGGAGCGGCTGCGGTCGCTCAAGGCCAACCATGAGACCGCGGTGGTGGCCGACGCCTTCGAGCAGATGTCCGACCGGCTGCGGGAGCTGTATACCGGCCTGGAGCACAAGGTGGCCGAGCGGACCCGGGAGCTGGAGGAGGCCAACCGGGAGCTGGAGCGGATCTCCCGGTACAAGTCCGAGTTCCTCACCATGATCTCCCACGAGCTGCGCACGCCGCTCACCTCGATCATCGCCTTCACCGAGCTGCTGCTGGCCGACCGGCGGCTGGAGCCCGAGCAGCGGGAGTCGCTCAGCGAGGTGCTGGAGTCGAGCCAGAAGCTGCTGAACATGATCACGAACCTGCTGGATTTCTCCCGCATCGAGGCCGGCAAGGTGAAGCTGTTCCGGGAGATGCTCGACCTGCGCGACCCGGTCCGCGACGTCGCCCGGACGGTGCAGCCGCTGGCCGAGCGGAAGGGCATCGCGCTGGCGGTGCGCTGCGCGCCCGACCTGCCGCTGGTCTCCGCCGATCCGCTGCGGATCTCGCAGGTGCTGCTGAATCTGCTGAGCAACGCCGTCAAGTTCACCCCCGAGGGCGGCAGGATCGATGTCGACTGCGGGGTGGACGGCGATTGGGTAAAGGTGACCGTGCGGGACACGGGCCCGGGCGTTCCCCGCGAGGAGCAGGAGGTCATCTTCCAGGCCTTCCGCCAGGGTGGCGTGCGGCGCCCGGAGGGATGGGGGCTGGGTCTCGCCCTCTCCGCCTCGCTCGTGCAGGCGCACGGCGGCCGGATCTGGGTCGACTCGGAGCCCGGGGCCGGGGCGGCCTTCACCTTTACCTTACCGATCTGGTCGGAGCAAGGGAGCGGTGGCAATGACGAACACGAAGAAACGAATACTGGTAGTCGATGATGATCCGAAGATCTTGAAGGCGCTGGAGCAGGCGCTGCAGCAGGAGGGGTACGAGGTCCACAAGGCGGAGGACGGCCTGGAGGCGCTGCGCGTCGCCCAGGAGGTCAAGCCCGACCTCATGATCCTCGACATCATGCTGCCCAAGATGGACGGGTTCGAGGTGCTGGCGCAGCTGCAGTCCAGCGGCGGCATCCCCACGCTGATCCTCTCCGCCCGCGGCGAGGAGATGGACAAGGTGGTCGGCTTCAACGTCGGCGCCGACGACTACCTGGTGAAGCCCTTCCGCCTGTCCGAACTGCTCCTGCGCGTGCGCGCCATCCTGCGGCGCACCTCCGGACCGGCGGCGCCCGTCGACGAGGACCGGCCGCTCCAGTTCAAGGACATCGAGATCAGCCGCTCCTCCCGCACGGTGATCGTGCGGGGCCAGCAGGTGGACCTGACGCCCAAGGAGTTCGACCTCCTCTGGCTGCTGGCCAGCCACCCGGGCCACGTCTTCAGCCGGGAGGCGCTGCTGCAGCGGGTCTGGCACTCCGACTACTCCGGCGACGAGGCCGCGCTGACGGTCTGCGTGCGCCGCCTGCGGGAGAAGATCGAGCGGGATCCGGGGCACCCCGAGCTTGTCAAGACCATTTGGGGTATAGGCTATAAGTTCGACGGATAAAGCTTGGCAATACCTTTGGCTACGTTAGGGTTGAGATAGAAACCTGATAGAAGCACGAAAGGATCGCGTTAGAAACGGGCGCTACCCTGAAAAGTAGGCAAGAGCACTTTTCACGGGGGTGCCCGTAATGTCACAGATCGCTTACGCGGCCGGTCTCCAGTTGCTCTCCTGTTCGCTGGGACTGTCGGCCGTGCTGGCGCTGCTCGACACCCGCAGCGGCTTCGTGCGCGACCACCCGCCGCTGGCCTGGCGGGTCGCGGGAATCCTGACCGGCCCCCTGGCTGCGCTGAGCCTCGTCGCCATGCTGGTGGGCGGCGCGGCGCGCTGGGTCTGGCTGGGGCTGGCCGCCCCGTATGCGGCGATGGCCGCGGCCGCCAGCGCAGCCTGGTACCGCGGCGTCCGGGCCGATATCCGGCGCCAGCGCGGGCGTGAGGCGGCGATGCTCGGCGTGGTCGCCGTGCTCTTCTCCAGCCTGGGCCAGACGGGCGGCGACGCGCTTCCCGCGCTCCCGCTGGCGGCGTCGCTGGGCACCGCGGCCCTGGTGGGCGGCCTGGGGCTGCTCGCCCTCGGCGGCACCCTCGGCCCGCGGCACGACCAGGTGGCAGAGGAGGAGGGCAGCGACGGCGTCCCGCTGCGCGCGGTGGCCACCGGTCTCGGCATCACGCTGCTGGCAGCCTCCGACGTCTGCCGGTCCGTCCTCTTCGGCGGTGCCCCCTGTCCGGTTCCGGTGGCGCTCTGGCTCACCTGCTCGCTGCTGGTTCCCCTCGTGCTGCTGGTGGCGGGCCGCCGGCCGGTGGTGAAGGGCCGCCCCTCGCTGTGGTGCACCGCCTGCGCTGCGGCGCTCATCGGCCAGTTCGCCCTCCAGACGGCCCTCGTCGCCTGAGAACGGCCGCATTCCGGAGAGAAGACGAGAAGACCAGGGTGGTGACCACCCTGGTCTCAATGTTTGTAGCGTCAGGCCGCAGCCCGGGAGGCCTCAGCTCCCCACGGGGAAGTGGCAGGCCACCTGGTGGCCCTTCTCCACCTCGACCAGCTGCGGGTCCTCCGTGCGGCACCGCTCCTGAACGTAGGAGCAGCGCTTCTGGAACCGGCAGCCGGGAGGCGGGTTCACCGGGCTGGGCGGGTCGCCCTCCAGCAGGATCCGCTGGCGGGTCGTCTCGACCTTCGGGTCGGGGATCGGCGCAGCCGAGAGCAGCGCCAGCGTGTAGGGGTGCATCGGCCGCTCGTACAGCGTGTCGCTTTCGGCCAGCTCCACGATGCGGCCCAGGTACATGACGGCGATGCGGCGGGAGATGTGCTTCACCATCGAGAGGTCGTGGGCGATGAAGAGGTAGGCCAGTCCCAGCTGCTCCTGCAGGTCCTCCAGCAGGTTGACGACCTGCGCCTGAATCGAGACATCCAGAGCCGAGATCGGCTCATCGCACACGATGAACTGAGGCTCCACGGCCAGCGCCCGGGCGATGCCGATGCGCTGCCGCTGGCCGCCCGAGAACTCGTGGGGGAACCGGTTGGCGTGCTCGGGCAGCAGGCCGACCAGGTCCAGCAGGTGGTAGATGCGGTCCATGCGCTCCCGGCCCGTGGCCAGGTTGTGGATGTCGATGGCCTCGCCGATGATGTCGGCGGCGGTCATGCGCGGGTCCAGGGAGGCGTAGGGATCCTGGAAGATCATCTGCATCTTCCGGCGGTACGGGTGGAACTGCGGCTCCGGCAGGCGGGAGATCTCCTTGCCCTCGAAGAACACCTCGCCGGCCGTGGGCTGGTAGAGGCGGAGGAGGGTGCGGCCGACGGTGGTCTTGCCGCAGCCGGACTCGCCCACCAGGCCCAGCGTCTCGCCGGGCTGGATCGTGAAGCTGACGTTGTCGACGGCCTGCACCGCCCCGATCTGGCGCGGGATGGGGAAGCCGGCGGTGATCGGGAAGTGCATCTTGAGGCCTCTGACCTCTACGAGCGGGATGGCTTGCTGGGTCACGCCTTCCTCACCTCCTGATCAAAGCTGACAGGCGGTGCGTCCGGGTGCAACAGCCAGCACGCCGCCCGGTGTTCCCTGGAGAGGTCGGTCATCTGGGGCGCCTCCGCGGCGCAGACGTTCATGGCGTACGCACAGCGCGGGTGGAACGGGCAGCCCGGGGGCGGCTGGAGCATGTTGGGCGGTGAGCCGGCGATGGCCTCCAGCCTGGTGCGCGACCGGTCGAGCCGCGGGACCGCCCGCAGCAGTGCCCAGGTGTACGGGTGCTTGGGCTGCTCGAAGATCTCGTTCACCGTGCCGACCTCGGCGACCCGCCCGCCGTACATGACGGCCACGCGGTCCGCCATGCCGGCGACCACGCCGAGGTTGTGGGTGATCATGATGATAGAGGCGTTGAACTCCTTCTTGAGCCGCTTGAGCAGGTCGAGGATCTGCGCCTGGATCGTCACGTCCAGGGCGGTGGTGGGCTCGTCGGCGATGATCAGCCGCGGGTTGCACGCCAGGGCGATGGCGATCATCACGCGCTGCCGCATGCCGCCGGAAAACTCATGCGGGTACTGCCGCAGCCGCCGCTCCGGCGCGGGCACGCCCACCAGGTTGAGCAGTTCGATGGCCCGCTTGTCGGCCTCGGCCCGGGTGAGGCCCAGGTGCTGCATCATGCCCTCGCGCAGCTGCAGGCCGACGGTCAGGGTCGGGTTGAGCCCGGTCATGGGGTCCTGGAAGACCATGGCGATGTCGCGGCCGCGGATCTTGCGCATCTCGCGCTCAGGCAGGCTGAGCAGGTCGACGCCGCCGAAGATCGCCTTGCCCTCGATGCGGGCGTTCTTGGCCAGCAGGCGCATCACCGAGAGCATGGTGACGCTCTTGCCGGAGCCGGACTCGCCGACGATGGCCAGGCACTCGCCCTCGCGGACGGTCAGGTTGACGTCGCGGACGGCGTGAACCTCACCGGCGTAGGTCTTGAACTTGGTCTGAAGCCCTTCGATGCTGAGAAGCGTGTTCACGGCCGTCCCCCCTATCTGCGGAGCTTCGGATCCAGCGCGTCGCGCAGGCCGTCGCCGATGAAGTTGAACGCCAGTGAGACGATGATGATGGCCACGGCCGGGAAGGCGAGCTCCCACGGGTAGGAGCGGAGGCCCTCGAAGCCGTTGGAGGCCAGCACGCCCCACGAGGCCATCGGGGCGCTGACGCCGAGGCCGATGAACGAGAGGAAGGCCTCGGTGAACATGGCCCGGGGGATCGAGAAGGTGAGCTCGACGACGATCGGCGCCATGGCGTTGGGGATCAGGTGGCGGAACACGAGCCGCTTGCGGCTTGCGCCCAGGGCCCTGGCCGCCAGCATGAACTCCTGCTCCTTGAGGGAGAGCACCTGCGCCCGGACCAGCCGCGCCATGCTCGTCCAGTAGACGATGCCGATGGCGATGAAGATCGAGGTGAGGCCCTGCCCCATGACGACCGCCAGCAGGATGACGTAGATCGTGAGCGGGATGGTGTCGATGATGTCGACGATGCGCATCATCACGTTGTCCCACTTGCCGCCCAGGAGTCCGGCGGTGGCGCCGTAGGTCACGCCCACCACCAGCTGCAGCAGGCCGGCGAAGAAGGCCACGGCCAGGGAGATACGGCCGCCGTAGAGCGTGCGCTCGAAGAGGTCACGCCCGTGTGCGTCGGTGCCGAACCAGTGCTGGAGCGAGGGCGGCTGGTCCCGTCCCGCCAGGTTCTGGGTGATCGGGTCGTGCGGGGTGAGCAGGGGACCGATGAAACAGGCGAACAGGAAGATCACCAGGACGATGAGCCCCAGCAGGGCCATGGGGTTGGCCTTGAACCGGCGCCAGGCGTCGGCGGCGAAGCTGATGGGCGGCGTGGTGATCCGCTCGGCAGCAGCCTTGCGGTTGGGGAGGGGCGCAAATCGCTGATCAACAGATGCGGCCATCGACTACCCCTCCTTCTCCAGCCGGACCCGCGGGTCGATGAGCGCCAGAACGATGTCGGCCACGAGGGTGAAGCCCACCAGCAGCAGGCAGAAGAAGACCGTCATGCCCAGCGTCACCGTGTAGTCCCGGTTGGTGATGGACTGCACGAACTCCCGGCCGATGCCCGGGATGCCGAAGATGCTCTCCACGATGAAGCTGCCGGTCAGGATGGAGGCCGTCATCGGGGCCAGCGATGCCACCACGGGCACCATGGCGTTCTTGATCATGTGCCGGTAGATGACGACGACCTCACGGAGTCCCTTGGCCCGCGCGGTGCGGATGTAATCCTGGTTGATCACCTCGAGCATGCTGGACCGGGTCAGCTTGACGATCCAGGCGAGGTTGTAGCTGGCCAGCGCCAGGACCGGCAGAACCATGTAACGTAACTGGCCGCCTCCCCAGGTGGCCGAGGGGAACCAGCCAAGCTTGTAGGCGAAGACATACTGCAGCAGGCCTGCGATGACGAAACTGGGGGCCGCGGCCGTCAGGATGGCCAGTCCTGAGATGGTGCGGTCGCCGATCGTGTTGTGCTTCATCGCACCCGCGATCCCCAGGGGGATGCCGATGATGATGGAGAGGAGCAGGGAGGTGCCGCCGAGCTTCGCCGAGACCGGGAAGCCGCGGTTGATGACCTGGTTGACCGTCAGGCCCTTGTACTTGAAGGACGGGCCGAGATCCCACACGACGACGCCCTTGACGTAATCGAGGTACTGTTGGTGCAGCGGCTTGTTCAGGTTGTATCGCCGTTCGAGGTTCTTGAGGATTGCCTCTGGCACGTTCCGCTCCGAGCTGAAGGGGCCGCCGGGGAGCGCCCTCATCAGGAAGAACGTGGCCGTCACCACAACGAAGGCAACCACAAACATGGTGAATATGCGTTGCATCAGGTAGCGGGCCATCGTATCCCTCCATCCCCGTGGGGCCGAATCTTAGGAAGCGCCACCGCGGAAAGCCACGGTGGCGCTTCCTGCACCGTCCTGATTGTCCGGGACTACTTGCTGATCGTGGCGTTCCGGAGGTTCAGCGGCGAGGTCAGCGGCATCGACCAGCCCTGCACCTTCGGAGAGACCAGGATGACCCGGGTATAGTGGTAGATCGGCATGACCGGCATCTCGTCCATCAGCAGCGCCTCGGCGTCGTGCATGGCCTTCATGCGGACGCTCTGGTCGGCGCTGTTCTTGGCGGTGCTGACCAGCGAGTCGTACTGGGCGTTGCCCCAGTTGGTGTCGTTGTTGCCGCCGCCGGTGACGAACATGTCGATGAAGGTCATCGGGTCGATGTAGTCGCCGATCCAGCCGGCCCGGGCGATGTCATAGTCGCCGTTGGAGCGGCTGTCGAGGTAGACGCCCCACTCCTGGTTGGTCAGCTCGACGTCGATGCCCAGGTTGGTCTTCCACTGGGCCTGGATGGCCTCGGCGATCTTCTGGTGAGCCTCAGAGGTATTGTACAGAATGGTCAGCTTCGGGAAGCCCTTGCCGTCGGGATAGCCGGCCTCGGCGAGGAGCTGCTTGGCCTTGGCGACGTCCTCGGTGAAGTAGTCGCCGCCGTTCTTGCGGAAGTCGCCGTCGCCCTCAGGAATGCCCTCGGGAACCAGCGAGAAGGCCGGGACCTGGCCGCCCTTGGTGATCTGGGTCACGATGGACTCCCGGTCGATGGCCATAGCCAGCGCCTGGCGGACCCGCTTGTCGTTGAGCGGCGCCCTCTCCACGTTGAACAGGTAGTAGTAAACGCCCAGGTCAGGCAGGATCTTCAGCTTGTCGGGATGGTCCTTCTTGAGGCGGTCCAGCTCGGCGATGTTCACGCCGGACTCGACGATGTCGAGCTCGCCGCTCTCAAACATGGTGGTGACGGTGGACTCTTCCTCGAGCAGGAAGAACTCGATCTTGTCGAGCTTGATGTTCTTGGCATCCCAGTAGTTGGGGTTCTTCTCGACGACGACCTTGTCCTTGTCGGTCCAGCTGACCATCTTGAACGGGCCGTTGCCAACGGTGGTCTTGGGATCGCGGAACCAGCCCTCGGGGTTGGCCTCCACGCTCGGCCGGTGGACGGGATAGTAGGTGTGGAAAGCGGTCAGAGAGAGGAAGTACGGCGCAGGCGCAGCGAGGGTGACCTCGATGGTCTTGTCGTCGATGGCCCGGGCGCCGAAGTTCTGGGCGAGCCGCTCGAACTCAGCCGCGATCTCCTCGTCGCTGGCGTTCTCCCACTTGGGGTCGCTCGTGAAGGTGTTCATCTCCTCGGCGCCCTTGATGTAGTACATCTGATAGGCGTACTCCGAGGCGAGCAGCGGATCGAGGACGGACTTCCAGGACCAGACGAAGTCCTCAGCGGTGATCGGGTCGCCGTTGGACCACTTCAGGCCGTCACGCAGGTAGAAGGTGAATACGGTGTTGTCCTCGTTCGCTTCGTACCGCTCGGCAGCACCCGGAACGGCGTTGCCGGCGTCGTCCAGCCGCATCAGGCCCTCCCACAGTGCGATCTCCACGTGGGCCTCGGGCAGGCCGGTGCTCACGCGCGGGTCGAGGGACTGCGGGTTGGTGCCGATGTTCATGCGAATGACCATCTCGTCGCCGGAACCGGAGCCGGACCGGGAACAACCGACGGCTGCCAGCATTACGATGGCCAGCAAGCCTGCCACGTAACGGCGCATAGTGTGTAAACCTCCCTCAAGTACTTCTGTGTCTCTGTGTAGGCGGACCGGGACCGTGGGTCTGGCGGTTGCCTGCCTGGCGAGTCTCCGCTCAGCCACCTCCTCGATGAGATCTCGGCGCGGACAGGTCACCGTCAGCAAGGAAAGTTTCCACAAGTGCCGCACCGGACTGAGGCTCAGACTCGGCGCTTCAGCTGTGGAAAACACCAAAGGACATTTCGATCCGTACGGTTAGATATCCTCCGCTCTGTTTGATGTCAGAATAGAAATACGAATCGGGGCTCCAGCGACGCACGACAAAAGGCAGACCGCCTATTCGTCGGTCTGCCCGGATTGTGGGGGACGGCGTGCCAGACGTTCTGTGAGGTAGGCCAGCCGGGCCGCTCCCAGGCTAACCAGGGCGGCGACGGCCAGCAGTGCGACGACGATGCCGAAGAGAGGCAGGGCAGACGCCAGAGCCTCCCAGGGGGAGACCCCGAAGGACCGGTTGATCCACCAGAACCCGACGCCGGCAGCGATGACCCCCATCACGGCTGCCGTCATCCCCATCTGTCTATGGACCCGCGCTCTCAGCTCGCGCTCAGCCTCGTTCAGTTGTTCCTCTCGCATGGATGCGATCCGAGCCTCCCCTTGCCGGCCTAGATGGCCTCGACGGCCCGGACCTCAGGCACCTGCTGCCGAATCGCCCGCTCGATGCCCATCTTCAGGGTCATGGTCGACATCGGGCAGCCGCCGCACGCGCCCATCATCCGCACCCGTGCGACGCCATCCTCGACGGAAATCAGCTCGACCTCACCGCCGTCCATCCGAATCGCGGGGCGAATCAGGTCCAGCGCCCGCTCGACACGTGCGAACAACGTCTCCTCCGTCATGCTCGTTCACCCCCGAATCGGTGCGACTCGGCTTATGCCTGATGCACCATGCTCAGTTTACCACAGAGGTGCGGCGCTGAAAAGCCGCTCACACCCGAGCCTCCCGCTGGGCGATCAGGTGGCGCACCTGCGCCATCAGCACCTCGAGCCCGGCGTGGTTGTGCGCGCCCTCCGGGATGATCACGTTCGCGTAGCGCTTGGTCGGTTCGACGAACGCCTCATGCATGGGCTTCACGGTGGAAAGATACTGTTTGATGACCGACTCGAGCGTGCGCCCCCGCTCGTTGATGTCGCGGATGATCCGGCGCAGGATGCGGACGTCGGCGTCGGTGTCGACGAAGACCTTGAGGTCGTACAGCTCCCGCATCCTGGGGTCCTCCAGGACCATCACGCCCTCGACGACGATGATGTGGGCGGGCTCGACCCGCACGGTCCCGGGCTCCCGCAGGTGGGTGGCGAAGTTGTACACCGGCCTTTCGATCGGGCGGCCGGCCCTCAGCTCCCTCAGGTGGGCGATGAAGAGGTCGTTGTCGAAGGCGTTCGGGTGGTCGTAGTTGAGGTTGGCCCGCTCTTCGTAGCTCAGGTGGCTGTTGTCCCTGTAGTACGCGTCATGGGCGAGGAGCGTGACGTGCTCTGGGAACTCGGCGGCGATGCGGTTGGCGATCGAGGTCTTGCCTGAGCCGGTTCCCCCGGCAATGGCGATGACCGCACTCGGGACTGGCATGGATGAGTACCCCCTTCGGGCAACTACCGGAACCGGATGTCCCCGTACGATTATCGCCCAGGGGTCTGACCTGCGCAAGAGTCCGCCGCGGCCGGTTTCCGGGGCACGCTGGGCCTGCGCGGCACCCAGCGGAACAGGTAACTTTGGGTATGCGGGAGTTGAAAAACTTGGCGAGTTTCGGTAGTCTAGCACAGGGAGACCATTCCTCTACGCCAGGTTCTGACGTCATACGATACGAAAGCATCATTGAGAATAAGTAAGTCAGGAGGGTTCCGACATGGCATTCCAGCTTCCTGCCCTTCCGTACCCGCACAACGCGCTTGAGCCCCACATCGATGCCCAGACCATGGAGATCCACCATGGGAAGCATCACGCCGCGTACGTCAACAACCTGAACGCGGCGCTGGAGGGGCATGCCGATCTGCAGTCCAAGTCGATCGAGGAGCTCCTCAGGGGGATCGACAGCGTTCCCGAGGCCATCCGCACCGCGGTGCGCAACAACGGCGGCGGCCACGCCAACCACACCCTGTACTGGGAGATCATGACCCCCGGCGGGGCCAAGGAGCCCACGGGTGAGCTGGCCCAGGCGATCAACGCCGCCTTCGGCTCCTTCGAGAACTTCAAGAGCGAGTTCGCCAAGGCCGGGGCCGGCCGCTTCGGGTCCGGCTGGGCCTGGCTGGTCGTCACCAAGGACGGCACGCTGGCGGTCTACTCCACGGCCAACCAGGACAGCCCGCTGATGCAGGGCGACACGCCGATCCTCGGCATGGACGTGTGGGAGCACGCCTACTACCTGAAGTACCAGAACCGCCGGCCCGACTACATCCAGGCGTTCTTCAACGTGATCAACTGGGACAAGGTGGCCGAGCGGTACGCCGCAGCCAAGAAGTAGCACCGGTCCCGGCCTGCCGGGTGCGGGCATGCCGCCCCTTCCGCCGCGCCATACTAAGCGCGAAGGAGGCGGGACGGCATGGAACACGATTCCGAGCACCGGCTGACCGACCAGGAACTGATGTTCGTGCAGCATGCGCTCGACGCGGAGCTGACGGCCCTGAAGAAGGCCCACCACTACGCGGCGGAGATGGAGGACGACAACGCCCGGCAGCTGATGCTGGAGCACGCCGACATCCACCACCGGCGGGTGGACCTGCTGCTCGGCCTTCTGGATGCCCCCGGCGATATCACCAAGCACGCCAAGCTGCTCTTGCAGTCTGGGGGAAGGGGGTATCACGGTGCGCATGACTGACGCGGACCGGCTGCGGGACTGCCTCTGCAGCGCGAAGGAGCTGGCCCGGCTTTACGCCGGGGCGGCACTGGAGTCCACCAACAACGGGGTGCGGGAGTTCTTCCTGGCCATGCACGGCGAGGAGACCCACAACCAGGAGGTCCTGTTCAGCTTCCTGCACACCCGGGGCTGGTACCCGACGGAGATGGCTCCGCCGGAGCGCATCGCACAGGTCAGGGAGCGCTATAGAGCGGAACACGACCGGTTGGGCCTGACGGAGCCTCCGTCCTTCCGCCGGTATCACACGGCAGACCCGAAGGCGCATCCGGCCTCCGCAGAGCATCCTGACCATTTTCGGCAGCACTGACGTACGAGCACGATTCCCGCCTCTTGGGGGCGGGAATCGTGTGTTAATATGGAAGCGAAGGGAGGGAGCGGCGTGGCCCGGATTCGCGTGGGCACCTGCGCCTGGTCCGACCACGAGGAGTACTACCCGAAGGGGCTGCCCCCGCAGGAGCGGCTCTCCTACTACGCGCGCCACTTCTCGCTGGTGGAGGTGGACAGCACGTTCTACCGCCTGCAGCCGGCCAGGTGGTTCGCGGGATGGGCCGCCCGCACGCCGCCCGACTTCCGCTTCAACGTAAAGGCGTACGGGGCGATGACCCGGCACCACCGGGAGCCGCGCCCCGGCGAGGAGAACCTGCTCGAGGTCTTCAAGCGCTTCGCCGAGTCCGTCGAGCCCCTGCGGGAGGCCGGCAAGCTCGGCGCCTTTCACTTTCAGTTCCCGCCCTGGTTCACGTGCTCGAAGGCGTCGCGGGAGTGGGTGCAGTTCTGCCGGGAGTTCTTCGCCGACCAGCTGGTGGCGGTGGAGTTCCGCCACACGTCGTGGTTCGCCGGACAGAACCGGGAGGAGACCCTGGCGTTCCTGCGGGACATCCGGGCCGTGCACGTCGCCTGCGACGCGCCCCAGGTGGGCTCCGGCACGGTGCCGCGCGTCGTCGCCGTCACCGACCCCCGCCTGGCGATCGTGCGGTTCCACGGACGGAACGCGCGGACGTGGTACATCAAGGGGACGACCTCGGCCCAGCGGTTCGACTACCTGTACTCCAGGCAGGAGCTGGCCGAGTGGCTGGACCCGGTCAGGCAGGAGCTGGAGCCCAACGTGGACGAGGTTCACCTGCTGATGAACAACAACCGGGCCAACTACGCGGTGCGCAACGCGCTGGACCTGATGGAGCTCCTCGGGCTGCCTACGCCCGAGCGGGACGAGCGCGGCGTGCCTGTTCCGCCCGCGAAGGAGCAACGACCGCACCAACTTCGGCTCTTCTAGGAAGGGCGCTCGTCACAGCAGCGCAACATAATTAAGATACGTTCGCAAAATGGGGCAGCGCGGTGCATCTGTTTGTAGTAAAGTAATCCCACAAGGAACAGTTTAGACCCCCTAAAAAATACGGAATATTCGCACGAATCGCAGGCCGAGTGGGGGCGTTGGGGGGAGATAGGAGCCATGACGTGGCAGGCCAGCCAGGGTGCGAGGTCCCTTCCTGCAGGGGAGGAGGAGGGGGGCCACATTGCCCGCCGCCTGACGGCGGGGGATGAGGATGCGCTCGGCATGCTCATGGAACGTTACGGCGGCGCCCTGCTGCAGTATGCGCACCGCCTTGTGGGCGACAGGCACGCTGCCGAGGAGATCTGCCAGGACACCCTGCTCAAGGCCTGGCAACAGGGTGACGCCTTCCTGCAGGACGGACACCTGAGGGCATGGCTCTTCCGGGTGGCCCGCAACCGCGCCATCGACTGCCTCCGCCGGCGCCGTACCGCCGCGGAGGAGCTGTCGGGCGCTGCGCCCGGTCTGACTCTCGCGCATCCCGAGGAGGAGGCGGAGCGCGCCTGGATGACCGAGGCGATTCTCGACGCCCTGGCGGAGCTGCCGCCCCAGTCCCGGGTGGTGATCGAGATGCGGTTCTTCCGGAACATGAGCTACAAGGAGATCGCCGAGCGGCTGGCGATCCCGATGGGCACGGTGAAGAGCCGGCTCAACTACGGGCTGAAGGGCCTGGCCCGCATCCTGCGCACGCGGCGCATCGCCGGTGAGGTGGCCGGCCACTAGTTTGCCTCTGGTATACTGGGTGGAGAGCGTCGTGAAGGGGACGGAGCATGATCAGAGCAGCCGTTTTCGCAGCGGGACAGGTCTATCGCTTGGCGCGCGTCCGGCGGCTGGTGGGCCGGCCGGACTTGGTGATCTGCGCGGATGCCGGGCTGCGCCACGCCCGCGCGCTGGGGCTCAGGCCCGACCTGTTGCTGGGTGATTTCGACTCCCTGCCGTCCGAGCTTCTCCAGGAAGCGCGGGCCGAGGGCGTGCCCATCCTGCAGGTGCCGGTGGAGAAGGACAAGACCGACAGCGAGATCGCCCTGGAGGAGGCCGTGCGCAGGGGCGCCGGGGAGGTCATCCTCGTCGGCGCGTCGGGCACCCGCCTGGACCACACCCTCGCCAACGTCCACCTGCTGCCCGCGAGCCCGGTGCCGGTGACCATGACGGACGGCAGGTCCATCGCCCGCATCCTCCGGGGAGGCGAGTCGCTGACGGTGCCGCATGAAACCGGGGCGTTCCTCTCGCTGGTGCCGCTCACGCCCACCGCGTCGGGGGTGACCGTGAGGGGCGTGCACTGGTCGCTGCACGGGGCCACCCTGCGCTGGGGGGAGACGCTGGGCATCTCCAACCGGATCGTCGACCGCGAGGCACACGTGTCGGTGGAAGAGGGCTGTCTGCTCGTCGTCCAGGCGTGGGATTGAGATCGCGCGTCCGGGCCCGCAGAGGGCGGTGCAGGCTTCCGCTGGCGCGGGTCCGCGCCGGCCCCGGGCGGATCGTGAGGGGTTGTCCAGGTTCGCCGTTGGGGGCGGACCTGGATTCTGTTATCTTCCGGACTGTGCTACTATGGCATCATGAACATCAGGCTCTTCGCGTTCGATTTGGACGGCACCCTCGTGGACCGTGCCGGGCGTATCTCAGCGGAGAACCTGCGGGCCGTCGAGCAGGCCCGCGCATCCGGGGCGGAGGTCATGATCGTCACCGGACGGTCGTGGCGGTCCACCCTGCCTTATTACCGCGCCCTGGCGATGACCGGCCCTGCTATCTGCTACCTGGGCGCCCTGGTGGTGGCCGACGGGACGGGGCGCGTGCTCGAGCACCTCCCGCTGGAGCCGGCGGCGTGGCACCCCCTCCGCCGGCTGGCGCTGGCCGAGGGGCTGGCCGTCACGGCCGCGGTCGCGGTACCCGGGGGTGCCGACGGCCCTGCGGGAGGGGACCGGGGACGGGAGCTGGGCCTCGCCGCCGACGTCGCCTACGCCACGGGGCGGGCGGACGACTTCAACGGCTGGGAAGACTGGAACCCGTACACGGAGATCGACCCGGCGCTCGACCGGTGCGCCTCCCCGCCGACCATGGCCGCCGTCTACGGCGACCGGTCCGTCGCGCGGGTGCTGGCCGCGTTTCCTGACGGCCTGCCCCGTGCCCAGTTCGATCTGAGCGACCACATCGAGGGCGAGACCGTGCTCCACGTCTGGCACGAGGCGGTCGACAAGGGCCGCGCCCTGGCCCGCTACTGCCGGGAGCGGGGCATCCCGCCGGAGGCGGTGCTGGCCGTGGGCGACGCCGCCATGGACGTGACCATGCTCCGCTTCGCCGGGATCGGGGTGGCGGTGCCCGGCAGTCAGCCGGCAGCCCTGGCGGCGGCGGACTGGGTGGCATCGCCCGCCGAGGCCGTGGCGCGGGCGCTGGGGAGCCGGGGGTGAGGGAGATGACGCGCCCCGAACCGGCGGACGGGGCCCGCAGCGGCCTGGCAGCGGCAACGCGGCCGTTCGGCACGAGAGCGCTTTTCTGGATCCGGCTGGGCTGGGCGCAGCTGACCCTGCCCGGCCGGCTTCGGCGCGCCATGCCGCCGGCGGGGCGCGCCCTGCTGGCCGCGCTGGCCGGTGCCGGCCACGAGGCGGCGCTGGTGGGCGGCGCGGTTCGGGACCTGCTGCTGGCACAGGCGCCCAAGGACTGGGACCTGGTGACCAGCGCCACACCCGGGGAGATCCTCCGGCTGTTCCCCGACGGGCGGCTGATCGGCGCGGCCCGCGCGACCGGCACGGTGCTGGTGGCCCGGGACGGGGTGGTCTACGAGATCACACCGTACCGGGGGGAGGATCTCGAGGCCGACCTGGCCCGCAGGGACTTCACCATCGACGCGATGGCGCTCACCGCCGCAGGGCGCCTCATCGACCCGCTGGGCGGCCGGCGGGACCTGGCGGCGGGACGCCTCCGGGCCTGCGGCCGGCCCGAGGACCGGCTGCGGGAGGATCCGCTGCGGGCGCTTCGGGCGGTGCGGCTGGCCGCGCAGTTCGACCTGGAGATCGAGCCCGGGCTCGCCGCGGCGATCGCCCGGGCGGCTCCCCTCCTCGCCGGGGTGGCGCCCGAGCGCATTGGCGCCGAGTTCGCCCGCCTGCTGGTGACCGACCGGCCGGCGTGGGGCATGCAGCGCCTGCGGGAGCTGGGCCTGCTCGCCCAGTTCGCCCCGGAGCTGCTGGAGATGGTGGGGGTGGAGCAGAACCAGTACCACGCCTTCCCGGTGTGGGAGCACTCGCTGATGGCCCTGGCCCTGGTGCCGCCGGTGCTCCACCTCAGGCTGGCGGCGCTGCTCCACGACGTCGCCAAGCCGCGCTGCCTCTCGGTGGACGAGGACGGCGGCCGCCACTTCTACCGGCATGAGCTGGTCGGGGCCGAGATGGCGGACGAGCTGCTCCGGCGCCTGCGGTTCGACAACGAGACCAGGTCCCGGGCCGTCCACCTCGTGCGCTTCCACATGGACCTGCACCTGGACGGCCCGGCCACCGACGCCGCCCTGCGCCGCATGGTGCGGCGGATCGGCCTGGAGCACCTGGACGACCTCGTGCAGCTGCGCCGGGCGGACCGCCTGGCCTCGGGGAAACGGGAGGGAGACCTGGGCCCGGAGACGATGGCCCTGCTGGACGGGATCCGGCGGGTGCTGGCGGCCGACGCCGCCCTGAAGGTGACCGACCTGGCGGTGGACGGCCACGACGTGATGGCCGCCTTCGGCCGGGGTCCCGGCCCCTACGTGGGCCAGGTTCTGGAGGCGCTGCTGGAGGAGGTCCTGGAGCGCCCCGAGCGGAACCGGCGGGACGTGCTGCTCAGGCGCCTGGCCGAACTGGCCGCCGGTGGCTGGCAGGGCCGCCCGTGAGGTGCTATGCTGGGAAGGGACAGACTTGTCGCAGCAGGGGAGGCAGGATCGGACATGAAGGCAGAGCCGGGGGAACTGACGCTGACGTTCACGCCCTGGAGCCAGTGGGTGCGGGAGGTGGCGGCGTCGAAGGTGGCTCTGGTGACGACGGCGGGCGTATATTTGAAGCACGGGCTCCACGAGCCCTTCGACCCGGACCGGGAGGGGGGAGACCCGACCTTCCGGGAGTTCCCCTCCGTGGTGGACCTGGCGGACGTCGCGCTGGCCGGCGCGGCGCAGGGCCCGGCCGGTGACGCGGTGAACGGCCCGGTGGGTGACGAGGTGAGCGGCGAGTCGGGCAGCGACGACCAGGAGCAGGCCAAGGCGGAGGCGCGCGCACAGGTGAACCGGGTCTTCCCGCTGGACCGGCTGCGTGCCATGGCCGCCGCCGGGACGATCGACGCGGTGGCTCCCTTCGCCTACAGCTTCTCCGGGGCGGTCTCCGACCCGCTGCCGCTGCTGGCCGATTTCGGGCCTGCGGTGGCCTGGCGCATCCGGCGGATGGGCGCAGACGTGGTGCTGGTGGTGGCCGCCGGCTCCGGCCTGCCGGCCGCGGCCATCGTGGCCCGGCTGATCGAGCTGGCCGGCATCCCCACGGTTGTGCTGGCTGCGGACGCAGACGCGCTGCGCAGGGCCGGGGTGCCCCGCGGGGTGGCGATGGACCCCGGCGAATGGGTGCAGCGGCTGCCCGAAGCGCTGGAGGCCGCGTGGCCCCTCGACGCACCCGGTGTCGTTGCGCTGTGAGCGGGAGGGCCGCCCGTGGCCGCAGGGTGTGGTGTGCCGCAAGGGGCGGCATGCGCCTGCACAGCCCCAGGTGACCTGGCGGTAAGCCTCGAGTCAGGAGGGAAAGCGATGAGTCGCGAGTGGGTGGAGGTCTACAAGGCACCGGACCACGTTGAGGCCGAGCTGATACGGGGTCTCCTGGAGGCAAGCGGCATCCCTGTGGTCACGGAGGCCCGCGGTGCGCAGGCGCTTCCCTTCATCCTGGGTCCCGCCAGGGTCGGGGGGTACATCTCGATCCTCGTGCCGCCGGACCAGGAGGAGGCCGCAGGCGAGGTGTTGCGCGCCCGGGAGGACCAGGGGCCGGCTGAGCAGGACCGGGGAGAATGAGGACGCCGGCGAGGGCGGTGCCACAGGCAACGGAGCGATGGGAGAGGGGCGGCCGATCTGGCTGCCCCTCCCGATTTCATCTTCACGATGCGCGCCCTTTCTTCGCCGTCACCAGCCCCGGCTCAGCCGGGCGCTCACCTCGTGCCAGAGCAGGTTCAGCTGGTCCCGTGCGGAGGTGGAGTCCAGGATCAGCGCCGCCTTGGTCGACTCCGCCAGGTCCACGACCTTCTGCAGGTCGGGCTGCGCCTGGGCGGGGGCGGCCGCCAGGGCGTCCATCAGCGTCCGGTGGGCGATGGCCAGCTCATCCCGGGCGAGCCCCCGGTTTCCCTCGGCCCAGTGGACCTGGGCCAGCAGGACCTCGCCCTGGGCCTTGATCAACAGCCCCTTCACCGTCATCTCCAGCGAGAGCGCGGCCGCGGTCTCCTGCTCCGACGACGCCACCTGCTCCTTCACCGACTCCTCCAGGGCCTTGAGCTTGGCCTCCATCTCCTCCCGTGCCGCGCGCAGGTCGAGCTTCAGCGTCTCGATCTCGGCGAGGCGCGCCTCGAGGGTGGTCAGGTTGCCGTCTTTCTCCATCAGCAGCCCTGCCGCTGCGGCCGCGTCCTCGACCCGCTTCATGTCTGCCTCCAGCGCCGCCTGCTGCTCCCGCACCTGCGCCTCCAGGGCTGATGTGGCGGTGGCCAGCTCGGCGCGCAGCCGGGCCACCTCGTCGAGGGTCTCCTGCCGCAGGGTCTGGAGCTCGGCCTCCGTGCTGGTCGCCACAGAGGTCGCCACGGCGTTCAGGCGCAGCTCGACGATGAGGAAGGCGGTGCCCAGGCTTACGCCGGCCATGAGCAGCAGCAGGCCCAGCCAGCGGAGCAGGCGCACTGGCCAGCCGAACCTGGGCGGTGCCGGTTCCGGTTCTGGCGTGATGACGGGGCTGCTCATTACAACAACTCCTTTCAAATTGTGAATGGCGATTAGAAGGTGCTACTGGATTTGCGGCGAATCTTGGTCAAATCATCTGTTGCGGTGATGATTCACTGCAGTATAGAAAGAAAGGGTGGGGGTTCAGCGATGATGAGAAAGAGTTCCGCTTTCCTCCTGGTTATCCTGCTGCTGGCGATGACCGCGCTCACCGCGTGCGGCGGGGTCAAGCCGTCGGACGGCGGCCAGTCCGGCAGCGGGACCGGGACGCAGCAGCAGTCCGGCGGCCAGACCCAGCAGCCCTCGGGCGGCGAGGACAAGAAGCCGGCCAACTCCCTGGAGCGGATCCAGGCCGAGGGCGTGCTGAGGGTGGGCATCGACGCCTCCTATCCGCCCATGGAGTTCGTGGATGAGGACGGCAAGACCCCGATCGGCTTCGATATCGACATGGCGGGCGCGATCGCGGAGAAGCTGGGCGTGAAGGCCGAGTTCGTCATCATCGACTGGAGCGGCATTCAGGCCGGCCTGCTCGGCGGCCACTACGACGCGATCATGTCCTCGATGACCATCACCGAGGACCGGCAGAAGGAGATGGACTTCGTCCAGTACATCACCATGGGCATCTCCTACGCCTCGCGCCCCGGCGTTGAGGTCAAGACCGATGCCGACCTGGCCGGCAAGGTCGTCGTCGTCCAGGAGGAGACCACCGCCCAGTACTACATCGAGGACCTCATGGCCAACCAGGGCATCCAGCCCAAGGAGCTGCGCTCCTTCCCCTACGCGACGGACGCCTTCCGCGAGCTGGCCAACGGCATGGCTGACGTGGTGGCGATCGACTCCCCGGTGGCCGGCTACTACGCCAAGCTCGATCCCGACCTCTACCGGGTGACCGGCGCCGCGGAGATGGAGCCCGACCCGATCGGCATCGCGCTGCGCAAGGGCGAGACCGAGCTCAGGGAGGCCATCCAGAAGGCCGTGGACGAGCTGAAGGCCGACGGCACCCTGCAGCAGCTGGCCGTGAAGTGGTTCGGCGACGCGGCGGGTCAGTAACCCGCGCGGTGGGTGAACCGGCGACGGTGTGCGTCGGGCTTGCCGTAGTCGTGGAAAGTGGGTGATTCCGAATGGAACGGTTCATCGCGCACACCATCAACATCCTGCCCGTGCTCCTCGAGGGCCTGGGCGTCACGCTCTCGCTCACGTTCATCTCCGCACTGGTGGGCACCCTGCTGGGACTGCTGGCGGCCCTGGCGCGCATCTCCCGCAACCCGCTCTTCACGCTTCCGGCCAGCGGGTACGTAACCCTGTTCCGTGGAACCCCGCTCCTGCTCCAGCTGCTCTTCATCTACAACGCCCTGCCGCAGATGGGGCTGCGGCTCCCGGCGTTCCAGGCGGCGGTGGTCGCCTTCAGCCTCAACGCCGGCGCCTACATCGCCGAGATCATCCGGGCGGCCATCCAGTCCATCGACAGGGGGCAGATGGAGGCGGCCCGCTCCCTGGGCATGTCCTACGGCATGGCGATGCGCCGGGTCATCCTGCCCCAGACCTACCGCCGGCTCCTGCCACCGATGGTCAACGAGCTCGCCGCGCTGACGAAGGACACCTCGCTGGCCTCGTCGATCTCCATCCTGGAGCTGATGAAGTACTCGCAGCAGTTCGTCTCGCGCACCGCCCTGGTCGCCCAGACCTTCGTGTGGACCGCGGTCTTCTACCTCGTGGTCACCGTCGGTCTCAGCACCCTGGCCAGCCACCTGGAGAAGAAGCTGGAGGCGAGGGGATAGCATGACAGAGCCGATCATCACCATCGAGGGGCTGAAGAAGAGCTTCGGCAAGCTGGAGGTCCTGAAGGGCATCGACCTCACCATCAGCAAGGGCGAGGTCGTGGTCGTCATCGGCCCCTCCGGATCGGGCAAGTCCACCCTGCTGCGCTGCATCAACTTCCTGGAGAAGCCCACCGCCGGGCGGGTGCTCTTCCAGGGCGAAGAGGTGGGGCAGCGGCTGGTGGACGGCCGGCTCGTCCCCCTGCCGGAGAAGGTGCTGGATGCGCAGCGGGCCCGCATGGGCATGGTCTTTCAGCGCTTCAACCTGTTTCCGCACATGACGGCGCTCGAGAACGTGATCGAGGCGCCGATCCAGGTGCGCAAGATGCCGCGGGCGCAGGCGGAGGAGCTGGGGCTCAGCCTGCTCCGGCGGGTCGGCCTCGCCGACAAGGCGAGCCAGTACCCCAACTTCCTCTCCGGCGGCCAGCAGCAGCGGGTGGCCATCGCCCGGGCCCTGGCCATGGAGCCCGACGTGATGCTCTTCGACGAGCCGACGTCGGCCCTGGACCCGGAGCTCGTGGGCGAGGTGCTGCAGGTGATGCAGGACCTCGCCAACGACGGCATGACCATGGTGGTCGTGACCCACGAGATGGGCTTCGCCCGGGAGGTGGGCGACCGGGTGATCTTCATGGACGGCGGCCTGATCGTGGAGGAGGGCCCCCCCGAGCAGATCTTCGGCCAGCCCCGGCACCCGCGGACCCGGGAGTTCCTGTCCAAGGTGCTGCACTGAGGGCTCAGGCGATCGCTGTGCGACAGGGAGAGGGCAATCCTGTACAGTGTGAGGGAGGGGCGGGTCACCCATTCGGGCGATCCGCCCCTCCCTCAGGTTGCACACAGAAACAGGGAGCCGGCCGCACCGCACTGCAACGTCGATTTCCATCGGTTAACCGTTACCGGTGTGTGCATCCTGCTCAACCTTGACCGCCCCGAAACGGGCATCAGGAAATACGGGGAGAACTTCCCAGTATTTTTCACGAAGTGCAGGGAAAACGGCACCCTATCGCGCTGCTTGGCGGGACTCGCGGCGCCTCAAGCCAGGTGATCCGGCCTTTGGGAACGCGTTTTCGACAGCATGAGACAGCGTTCGACTAGTCGTTGGCCGCGATCGAGTTGACATCACGGTATTAGGGGGAGCGGCTCCCTGTATTTCGTGAAAAATACGGGGAAGATTTCCCCGTATCTCTCCCGTCGCGGTCTTGGAGCCCTTGCGCGGCGGCGGGGCATGCGAACCCGCTTCTCGCCAGTTCACGGGTGAACCGCGCGGGCGTCCAGCCCAGACCCATCCTGAGGGCGGTCTGGCCAGCCCGCCCCAAGGGCGGCCAGGTTCCGTCGCCGGGCAGACCGGCCCGCGAGCGGCCGGCGTGCCCGTGAACAGGGCGCGGGTGCCAGGCGGCCGACGCACGGCTCACCCCCGTCACCCACGCCCAGCGAGCCCTGTGACGCAACCTACTTCCCGAACCGCTCGAACGAGTAGATCTCCTCCAGGGGCCGGCGGGTCCGGGCCGGCTGCTCCCATCCCTCCGCCGGGTGCCCCACGGCCACCACGCCGGCGAAGAGGTAGTCCCCCGCGGGCACGCTCACGGCGGCCTTGACCCTCTCGCCGTCAAAGCCGGTCATCCAGAGGGTGCTTAGCCCGTACCTGGTGGCGGCGAGGAGCAGGAAGCCCACGGCCGTGTACGTGTTGGGCAGCACCAGCGCCTGCCGGTGGGCCTGGTCCTCCCGCAGCCGCTGCACCAGCGCCTGGCGCTCCGGCGGCGCCTGCCCGGCCCTGATCTGCGCCTCGATGCGGTCCGCCAGGGCGTCCGCCTGCCGGAGCGAAGCGAGGCAGACGATCGACGCCCCGGCCGTCTGCACGATCTGGGCGTTGCGGCCTGCGGTGGCGGCGGCCAGGGCGGCCTTGGTCTCCGGGCGCCTGACCACGACGAACTCCCAGGGCTGATGGTTCATGGCGCTCGGGGCCTGGTGGGCGGCCTCGAGCAGGGCGATCAGGACCTCATCGGGCACCGGATCGGGGCGGAACTCCCGCACGCTGTGCCGGCGTGCAATCGCCTCCAACACGTCGCATGGCTCCGTCCTGTACTGCATCTGAGACTCTCTCCTTTGCAAGCTGACGGGAGGCCGTCAGCGTGATCACCTGGCACCGCTTCCGGAGGAGGCCGGAACGGCTGCGGGGCGGGGACCGGGCTTGACGCCGCTCAGCGGGACGTCGGACCGGAGCAGCAGGAACCATCCCGCCAAAGCGATCAGGGAGGCGCCTGCGGCGATGGTGCCGAGGCCCGTCACGAAGGTCGGCCATGGCAGCGTGCCCAGCACCATGCCCAGCGAGCCCATCACCGTGTTCCCGAAGTTGATCAGCGAGGCCGCGGAGCCCGTGTCCGTCTCCTGCTGGTTGAGGAGGATGTCCGTGGCGATGGGCCGCATCAGGCTCGAACCGAACGTGAACGGCATGAACGAGAGGAGGAACGCCAGGGGCGCCAGCCGGCCCGCCAGGAGCACGGCCAGCCCGCCGCCCAGGGTCAGGCTGAGGCCGGCGGTGATCAGCTTCCGGGGTGCGACCCGGCCGTTGATGCGGATGTAGGTCAGCGGGCCCAGGACGGAGATGGCCGCGTTGGTCGCGAAGAAGAAGCTGTAGGCCGACTCCGAGAGCCCGAAGAAGTCGATGTATATATAGGAACTGACGGCGATGTAGGCCATGAAGCCGGTCGGGATCAGCCCCACGATCGCCAGGAAGCGGATGAACGAGCGATTGCGGGCCACCACGAAGAGGCGCGCCAGGCTGCTCCACACGCCGCCCCGCAGCCGGGCCTCCGGCCTGAGTGGCTCCTGCAGGAACAGCGCCGCGGTGAGCGAGAGCAGCGAGATGCCGCTCAGCACGAGAAACGTGGTGCGCCAGGAGGCGTACTGCACGATCAGGGCGCCGATCACCGGCGCCAGCATCGGGGCCACCACGGACATCGACTGGATGGTGGCGAGGATCGTGCCGCGGAGCCGGCCGGAGAAGCAGTCCTTCACCAGCGCCGTGGAGACGGAGACCATGCAGCCCGCCCCCAGGGCCTGCAGGATCCGGAAGAGGATGAGCTGCCAGACCGAAGTCGCCCCCGCGCAGAGGAGGCAGGCGGCGATGTAGACGCCCAGGCCCGCGACCAGCACCGGCTTTCGCCCGAACCGGTCGCTGAACGGGCCGAAGAGCAGCATGCCGACCGCGAAAAAGAAGAAAAAGCCTACGAGGGTCAGGTTGAGCACGCTGGCCTGCACGCCGAAGTACGCCATCATCGTGGGAAACGACGGCAGGTACATGTCGGTGGACAGGGGGGCGGTCATGTTGAGCACGGTGATCAGCATGACCAGCCCCGCCTTCCTCAGGTACCGCTGCTCCACCGGCAGACTGTCGTTCACGGATAAGGCCTCCCGTTCCTGTTGGCTGGGCACGGCCCCCGGCCCTGCGGTGCGCCCTACTGCTGCGGCTGGGCGCCTGGTTTCTGCTCGACCACCAGCTGGCCCGCGCTGTCCCAGTAGCCGGTCGCGTTCTCGCCCACCAGTTGGGGCTGGGTGCCGTCACGCAGGGCGGTGTAGAGCTGGCTGCCCTTGTAGAAGAGGATCCGCCCGCCGTCGGGCGAGGGGGTGACGCCGCTCGCCCCGTTCAGGAAAGCGCTGAGCAGCACGACCCTGGCGGTGAGCGGGTCGGCCTCCAGCCAGCGCCCCGCGGTGTCGGCGAACAGCAGCGTCGACTGGGGGGTCCACTGCAGCGCCCCCGTCGGGACGGGCGCCTCGCCATCCGCAGCGCCGGGCTGCCCCTGGCTGCCTGTCTGCCCCTGTGCACCCGTCTGCCCCTGTGCACCCGTCTGCCCCGGCGCACCCGTCTGACCTTGTGTACCGCCTTGACCTTGCGCGCCAGACAGGCCCTGCCCGTCAGGCTGCGGGGCCGTCAGCGGCGGGAGGGTGACGTGCCAGAGCCAGGCGCCGTCGATGCGGGTTACCCAGAGCCCGTCGGCGTTCAGCACGGCCCGGAAGAGCCCGTCGGGAGACGGGGCGGCCGTGGCCAGCGCGGCCAGGGTGTCAGCGGACGGCGGGCTTGCATAGAGTCCTGAAGGGAGACGGTCCCCCAGCGGCGTCGGCTGCCCCGGCGCGGGCAGGGCCGGATAGCCGGCCGCGAAGGGCGACCCGGGGTCGATGCCGTTCGGAATCTCGGTTTCGGCGGTGTTGGACCTGGCGCAGCCCGAGAGGAGGAGGAGCGCGAGGGTGAGTGCGGCATATCGGGCCAGGCCTGGCATCAGCGTCAACGCCTCCCTTCGGCGAAGGAAACAGCGATATGGTGGGGAATATAATATAGGTTTATCGCCCTTGTAACCGGGGTACACATGTAAAAGGCTCCACGGTTGAAGTTAACATAAACCGCAGCGAGGGGGAAGGGCGATCCGGCCCCTTCGCGAAAGAAGAGGGAGCGCGATGAACCTCCGATCACGACTGGCAGTCTGGATGGGCAAGGGGCTGGTGACCGCGACGCGCGTCGCCGGCCGCGGCGGCACCACCCTGCCCGGTGCGGTCGCCCGCAAGGTCGCCCCCGACTTGCTGCGCAGCCTGGCCGCCCAGCCCCGGGAGGGCGTGGTGGCCGTCACCGGCACCAACGGCAAGACCACGACCGCCAAGATGCTCTCCTCCATCTGCGAGGCGGCGGGACTCGGGGTGGCCCACAACCGGGCCGGGGCCAACCTCATCGCCGGCCTGACCACAGCCTTCATCCAGGCGGCGAACTGGACCGGGCGCATCGACCGGGCCGTGGGACTCCTGGAGATCGACGAGGCCACCATGCCCCAGGCGTGCAAGGAGGTGCGCCCCCGGGCGGTCGTGGTGACCAACTTCTTCCGCGACCAGTTGGACCGCTTCGGCGAGCTGGAGCAGACCGTCAGCCTCGTGGGCCGCGGCCTCGAGCACCTCGCGCCCGGAGGGCGCGCCGTGCTGAACGCCGACGACCCCAACTGCGCCCGCCTCGGCCAGCAGGTGGGCGGGGAGCCGCTCTACTACGGCTTCGAGGTGCCCTCGGTCTCCGGCGGGGCCCGGAACGGGGCTTCGGATGCCCGCCACTGCGTGCAGTGCGGCCACCCCTACGAGTACTCTGCCCTGCACTACGCGCACCTGGGCAAGTACCGCTGCCCCGCCTGCGGTCACCGGCGGCCCAGGCCCAAGGTCTACGTCGACCGCGTGTGGGACGTGGACGCCCGGGGCTCCGCGCTCCGCCTCGTGACCCCGCAGGGCGCCTGCGAGGTGCGGCTGCAGATTCCCGGTCTCTACAACGTATACAACGCCCTCGCCGCCGCTGCCGGAGCGGTGGCGCTGGGGCTGCCGCTGGCGGCGATCAAGCAGGGGCTTGAGGCCACGACCAGCCAGTTCGGCCGCATGGAGCTGATCACGATGGGCGACCGGCAGGTCTTCATGGCCCTGGTGAAGAACCCGGCGGGCTTCGACTCGGTGATCCAGACCGTGATGCAGGCGGCGGCCCGCAAGAACCTGGTCATCGCCATCAACGACCAGTACGCCGACGGCACCGACATCTCCTGGCTGTGGGACGTGGACTTCGAGGCGCTGGCCGGCCACCAGGACGAGATCAACTTCGTCATCTGCACCGGCCAGCGGGCGGAGGACATGGCCGTGCGGCTCAAGTACGCGGGGATGGACGTCGCCAAGCTCTCGATCGAGAAGGACCCGGAGCTGGCCGTGAAGCAGGGGCTTCGCTACATCCAGGCCGGCGACCTGCTCTACATCCTGCCCACCTACACGGCGATGCTGCAGATCCGCGGCATCATCGCCCGCAAGGGGCACACCAAGAAGTACTGGGAGGTGTGAGCGTGGAGCGCCCCCGCATCCATATCGGCTGGCTCTATCCCGAGTACATGAACCTCTACGGCGACCGGGGGAACATCATCGTCCTCACCCAGCGCTCCCGCTGGCACGGCCTCGCCCCGGTGGTGACGCAGGTGCGGCTGGGCGAGACCGCCGACTTCGCCCAGTTCGACCTCCTGATGATGGGCGGCGGCCAGGACCGGGAGCAGTCGCTGATCGCCGACGACTTCATGAAGGTGAAGGGCAGTTCGCTGGGCGACGCGATCGAGGACGGCCTGGCCGTGCTGGCTGTCTGCGGCGGGTACCAGATGCTCGGCAAGTACTTCAAGACCCACACGGGCGAGATGATCCGCTTCACCGGCATCCTCGACCTCTGGACCGAGGGCGGCAAGGAGCGCATGATCGGCAACTGCGTCGTGGAGAGCGACCTGTTCGGCGGCACGCGCACCATCGTGGGCTTCGAGAACCACTCCGGCCGCACCTACCTGGGGAAGGGGCTCCGCCCTCTGGGCCGGGTGGTGAAGGGATACGGCAACAACGGCGCCGACAGAACCGAAGGCGTCGTCTACAAGAACACCGTGGGCACCTACCTGCACGGCTCCATCCTGCCCAAGAACCCCCACCTGGCCGACTGGCTGATCCAGCGTGCCCTCGACCGGCGGTACGGCGGCGAGGTGAAGATCGGCAAGCTGAACGACGATCTGGAGATGCGGGCGCACGAGGCCATCATCGCCCGGTTCGGCCGGTGATCCGCGTCGAGCGGGCCGGGGTGGAGACCCGGCTGCACTCGTCGCTCTGCGCGGTCTGCCCGCACGGGCCCACGGGCTGCTGCGCCTCGCCGCCGGGGGTCGACTGGGCCGACATCGGCCGCATCGTCTCCCGGGGCGGGGCGCAGTGGCTGCTGGGCGAGATCGCGGCCGGCAACCTGCGCCCCGGGCCCCGGGGGCTGCTCCTCCGCCGGGTGCCGAACCCGGGCGCCAACGCCGGGGCCTGGCCCACCAAATGCGTCTACCACGGCCCGCGCGGCTGCACCATCGACCCCGACCGCCGGGCGGCTACCTGCAACTACTACCTCTGCGAGGAGGCCTTCCTGGCCGGGGGCGAGTACCAGGGCGACCCTGCGGCCCGGGAGGCGCGGGCCGCGCACGAGGACCTGGTCGCGCTCTACGGGCAGTGGGACCTGGAGCTGCAGGCGGCGGTGGCGGAGCGCTGGCCCGCCGGCCCGCCCTGGGACGAGCCCTTCCTGGCCTGGGTGGGGGAGGTATGGCGGCAGATGGTACAACGGGACCGGAGGAGATGGAGGGCGCTGCGCTAGCCCGCAGGCTGGCGGCGTCATCCCGGAGCAGACGGGAGGCGGTTTGAGAGCGGCTGGCAGAGCGATATCAGAGGAGCCGTTAGTCGCTGCGGCAGCGAGGAACCCTGGCGCAAGGCCAGGGGTTCCGTGTCACCGCTTCACCACCCGGAAGGCGTCGGCGATCACGTAGCCCGTGCCGCTGGTCCAGCGGCTGACGGCGATGATCTCCCGGTCGCCGGCCAGCAGCCGGAACGTGCCCAGGTGGACCCACTTGCCGCCGTTCGTCCGCTGGTTGACGTGCACCGTGACCGGCGTCGTCCCTGTGCCCGAGCTGTCGGCCTGCCAGATCACCACCGGGGTCTTGTCGTTGTAGCCGCTGTTGGCCGGGTACCACATGTAGATGTCGTAGTAGCCGGTGGAGGGGATGTTGAACTTGTAGTAGGCGGCGTCGCTCACCGCCGCGGGGTCGGCGAAGCGGTAGTCGCTGCCGTAGCGCTGGCTGGACCAGGTGGAGGTGCCCCAGTTGCTGCTGGCCCGGAAGCGGCCGGAGGTGGAGTTGTCCACGATGGCCGACCAGGAGCCGGAGGACTGGGTGACCAGGCTCATGTAGTAGTTCCAGTCCCAGCAGCTGCCGGGGTCGGTGTGCGTCGCACCGGGCACCTCGTTGTGGCCGATGATGTGGTTCCGGTTCATCGGGATGCCGTACTTCAGGGCGATGTTGCGGGCCAGCGCGGCGCTGGACCGGTACATGGCGTCGGTGAACCACGTGCAGCTGGACACCCAGCCCTCGTGCTCGATGCCGATGGACTGCGTGTTGTAGGTCCAGTTGCCGGCGTGCCAGGCGATGTCCTTCTCCCGCACCATCTGCGTGACCGCCCCGTCGCTGGAGCGGATGACGTAGTGGGCGCTCACGTTGGAGCTGGGGTTCTGGAACCAGCTGATGGTGCCGGCGTAGGAGCCCTGGGTCACGTGGATGACGATGTAGTTGATCGGGTAGGTGCTTTCCCGGTTGGAGACGGTGTAGTTGGACGAGTGGGCCGGCACCCATGCGGCCGGGCCGTAGTCCTCCGACTGGATGGAGACCAGCCCCGCGTACTCGCCCTCGTCGGGCTTGACCGCCTGCGGCTCGATGCGGATCTCCTCGCCGTCCACCTCGGCGTCGATGCCCCGGTTCAGGAAGTCGTAGACCTGACGGGCGTAGTCCCGGGCTGCCGCGCCCTCGAGCCCGCTGTACCTGGCCACGGCCTCGAACCAGTCGCCCAGCTTCATCTCCTTCCCGGCGCCGGCCCGGTCGGCGGCGTAGTGCGCCAGCAGCGCGGCGCCGCCCATGATGTTGGCCGCCGGGTCGCTCTTCAGGAGCTCCTCGTCGAGGCCGGACAGGGCGGCGGCCTGCTCCAGGGCGGTGACCTCGGGGTTGGAGACCAGGTGCATCACGCCGTAGCCCCCGGCCACGCTGGGCACGCCGTCGTGGTCGTCCAGCCGCGTCTCGGCATAGGCCAGGGCCACCAGCAGCTCCACCGGCACGCCGTACGTCTCCGCCGCCTTCTGGAACGCCCGGCCCAGCGGGCCGTCCAGCCGGTTGCCCCGCTCGAACTCCGCAGAGGCCGCCAGGCTCGTGCCCACCACCCCGAACAGGAACAGGAGGAGAACCAGGGAAGCCAGCCATCGATGCGTGCGCATAGCGAACCCTCCCCTACAGGATCGGCCTCGGGAGGCCGTAGGGCATTCTTACAAGAAGATGTAAGAATAATCAATACTCTATCAGGAAAAATGCATATGTCGTTCAGTTTGGTGTGTGCAGGGCATCGCCGTCTCTGAGGCGAACAAGAGTAAGAGCCTGCTGCAGTCTGAGGGAAGGGAGGGTTCTGATGCGCCGGAGCGTATGCCTCCTCTGGCCCCTGGCCGCCCTCCTGCTGCTCCTCGCCGCGGGTTGCGCCGCGCCCGGGACGGAGGCGCCGCCCGCCGCCGGCAATCGGGCCGGTGCTGGCGTGGCGGAGCCACCGGGGGAGGGCGACGCAGGGGGGCAGGGTCCGCAGCTCACGCTCACCTATACGGACCCGGAGACGGGCCTGACGCTGGGTGTGCCCGAGGGCTGGTTCGCCTACCCGGTGGAGGACGCCGTGGTGGCGATGATCAGCCCGGCGAAGGGGGAGGAGGACTTCTTCCGGGAGAACCTGCTGGTCACCGCCGACGACCAGTTCCCCGACCCGACGCTGGAGACGTACGTGGAGGCCCTGGAGGACGAGGTCCGCAGGCGGTACCCCGACACCGAGACCCTGGAGAGCGGCGACATCACGGTTG
The DNA here is from genome assembly GCF_017874315.1 of Symbiobacterium terraclitae. NCBI lineage: Bacteria > Bacillati > Bacillota > Clostridia > Eubacteriales > Symbiobacteriaceae > Symbiobacterium > Symbiobacterium terraclitae. The sequence goes on from NZ_JAGGLG010000021.1 coordinate 67,788, forward strand.
CCGGCATCGAGGGGCGCTGGCTGGTGGACCGCTTCACCGGGCCGAAGGGTGAGGCCCGCGTCTACCGGGTCGTCCTGGTGCGCGACGGGGTCGCCTACGTGCTGCACGGCACGGCCCCGGTCTGGACGTTCGACGCCTACCGCCCCGTCTTCGAGGCGGTGGCGCAGTCGGCCGCGTGGACAGCGGAGACCAGCCCCTAGGCAAGCAAATCGGGGCCGTCCCAAAAGCAGGTTGCTCTGCTGGGACGGCCCCGTTCCTTTTCGTTCGAATTGGGTTTTTCAGGTAGTCAATCGACCATCTTGCGA
>NZ_JAGGLG010000022.1 GCF_017874315.1 Symbiobacterium terraclitae
GGCGAGTTGAACCGTTGGCTAGATGATGCAATGGCCAGTGGTTTACCCCCGTTCAAGCGACTTGCCAGGACCCTGACGGCCGACAAGGCTGCGGTCTTGGCCGCCATCGAGCTACCGTGGAGTACGGGGCCCGTAGAGGGGATAATCACCAGGATCAAGTTCATGAAGCGACTCGGGTACGGCCGGGCAAGCCTGCCGCTTCTGCGGGCCAGGGTTATCGGCAGCCTTGGAGTCTAGCGCGATCGTCGTGCAGTGCGGAGGGATCGAAGTGCCCCTACCCGATGGAGTCAGGCTCCACGCGGAGCAACTGATCTACTGGTTCTGTCAGACTGCCGTACCTCCTGGTATGCGACCTCGCTACCGACTGGAGTTTCGCACTCGCGGCAGTTCAATCACGCTCTACGAAAGCCGCCCCTCCTGGGTACCGTCAATCGGACGATGGCTACGGATTCCCATGGTGCAGTTCCGATTCGACCCAGAGCAGGGCAACTGGACGCTGTACAAGGCAGATCCTAACCGACGCTGGTTTGCATGGGATCTGATCCAACCCTCACGAGACCTGGCCGAGCTTCTTAGGCACGTACATGTCAGCGCCGCAGGCATTATCGTCGCTTGATCCCACGACGCTGTGTCACCGTTGCCTGCACCAAACTTGGCGAAGACCCCCAATCTCTTGATCAAACACAAAGGCAGTTCACTCCGTCTACGAAGCTAATAGGAGCGGCAGCGTGGATCCCAAACTAGCCGAAGCGGAGGAATCCCTGCAGCAGATGATACAGGCGTCGATTTAGCGGCGCCGGATGCACCCGATCTTCCAGTACATCAACTCAACGCGCTTGCAGAGTTCGTACAAGTTGGTAATCCTCGGTGTGCTCTTGCAGTCGAGAACCGGGAACATGAGCGTGGACGAGTGCGCCGGTCGATTCCTCGCCTTCTACAGAGGGTTGGCGGAGCAAGGCTTTCCTCCGGAGCGAACACTGCACGGCTCGAGGCAGTTGATCATGTCGCGGCCCCACGAAGTAGACCTTCAGAGGGTTGTCCAGATGTTGAGCGGCCGCAAGGGGATTGTCATTAAGCCCAGGGGCATCACGCAGTACAAGGATAGTACTTCGGGCAAGACCATCCTTTCGGCGAGAGGTGTGCTCACGGCAACGCAACGAAAGGACGCCTTCGAAGAGTTGGTGGAGCGGCTGTGTCAGTATTATTGGGAACTCGTGGGGATTCGGGTTGAGCCAAGAGTAGTTCGGCAACTCTTGAAGTCTCCACACAAGGCTTGGTAGTGTCCTTGGTAGGGTCTTTCGAGACGATGAACAAGATGCACCAGCGAAATCATGCCTTGCGGTTTCTATCCCCGAACCATCGGAAGACACTTATGGCCTCGCCGCCTCTGTGTCAGTCTTTGGGGGTCGAGTAGTACCTGGACTAATGAAAGGGCGTGTAGTTCCAATTCGTTGACTCTGACAGTCGTCGTAAGAGCAAAGGGGGATCCAGTTGAAGCGTGAGATGACTGTTCGCCTCCCAGTTGCCAGCAAGACGAAGAACCCACCTGCATGGGCGGTGGGTGATCAGACCAGCCACCACGTCTGGTATTACGAGAATGACCTTGGAGAAACGTGGGTTGCCAAGAGTGAAGGGGACAGGCTGCTGATTTCAGGTTTCGATCTTGGTTGGGAAGAGTTCGCGCTGAGCGTCGAGCAAGCCAAGGCCGAGAAGGAGCGGTTGGGCCTGCTGGTCGCCGCTAGCGAACTCGCTGCTGTCCATCCAAAACTGGCTCAGATCCTGGTGGAGTCAGCAACCATCAGGTCCCTGTCCACGCAAAACTGCCCCCTGGGAAAGGTCGTACTCGACCTGGGCGAACAGCTGTGGGTACTTTCCGTCATCAACGCGGCCTTGCCACGGATGGAAGTGCGTCGAGACAACTGAGGAGACCCAAGTCGTGCTTCCCCCGCCCCTCGGCGGGGCTTTTCTGTTGCAGGTATTCCTCTTCCATTCGCCGAATTATCACACTATCAAGAACCTGTCCCTTCGGCAGCAGACACCACACCGGAGGCAGCCGCCATGACCACCGCCCCGCACATGCGCCTAAACGCCCTGTGCCCCTACTTCACCATGTTTCCCCTAGACTTCCCCGCCCGGCACCTCGCCGACGCCCGGCCGGGCGAGTGGGTGCTCGACCCCTTCTGCGGCAGGGGCACAACCAACTTCGCTGCGCGGCTCCATGGCCTCCCCACCGTCGGCATCGACTCCGGCCCGGTGGCCGTGGCCATCGCCCAGGCGAAGTTGGTCGACGTTACACCTGACGAACTGGTCGCCGAGGCGGAGCGCATTCTCGCCGGGCCCGAGCCGGTGGATATGCCGGAGGGACCCTTCTGGGAACTAGCCTTCCACCCCCGCACCCTGGCGGACCTCTGCCGGTTGCGGGAAGCACTTTTGCACGACTGCGACTCCCCCGCCCGAACTGCCCTGCGGGGGCTCGTCCTGGGCATCCTCCACGGCCCCCGCACCAAGCGGCTGCCGTCCTACCTCTCCAACCAGATGCCCCGTACATACGCGACCAAGCCCGACCCCGCCGTTCGCTTCTGGACCCGCAGGGGGATGACGCCTCCCGAAGTGGACGTGCTGGACGTCATCGTCCGCCGGGCCCGGTACAGCTTCGCCGCGCTGCCCCCGACGGTGCCGGGACGCATCATCCAGGCAGACAGCCGTGAGCCCGACGCCATCCCAGCCGTGGATGGGGGGTACCGGTGGGTGGTGACCTCTCCACCCTACCTCGGCATGCGCTCCTACCAGCCCGACCAGTGGCTGCGGCTCTGGTTCCTGGGCGGCGAGCCCACGGTCCGCTACATCCATGAGGGCCAGGTGAGCCACCTGCGGGGCGCGTACCAGCGGGACCTGGCGGCCGTCTGGCGGAACGTCGCCGCCCGATGTCGGCCGGGGGCCCGCCTGGTGGTCCGCTTCGGCTGCCTGCCCACCCTGCCCTGCGATCCCCGGCAGGTGCTGGAGGAAACCCTGGTGATGTCCGGTGCGCCCTGGCGCATAGTCGAAGTAACGGGCGCAGGCATCCCGCCCCGTCACCGGCGCCAGGCCGCACAGTTCGAGAAGACCCGCCCCGCCCGAGAGGAGATCGACCTCGTGGCGGAACTGGGAGAGTGAATCCATGCTGCACCCGGACGCGCTGACGGGCATCAAGGAGCAGATCATCCGCCGCGCCGAGGCCGACCGCGTCCTGCTGGACGACCTGCGCCGCGAGGTCAGGCAGCTGGCCGGCAGCGTGCGGGTGGTGCGGTCGCGCGCCTCCACGGCCATCTCGCTGGTGGCCAGTGACGGCGGCAACAACAAGCTGGTCTTCGACCCCTTCTACGTGCAGGTGGTGCGGGTGGTGGACTCCTACGGTAAGGAGCTGCTGGTGGACGTGGTCTCGCCCACCACCGACCCCGACTCCCTGCTGGTGAACCACTTCACCCCGTCCGGCGAGCCCCGCTCCGCCCTGGGCCGGCTGATGGCCGACCTGGGGGTGCGGAGCCTCTCCGCCCTGAGCCACATGATCCCCGACGGCAAGAAGGTGCGGGAGACGCCGGAGCGGGTGAGCCCCTCCTGGGTGCAGGTCTACCGCGACCTCTGCGAGTGGGCGGTGCTCTACGAGCGCATCTGCTACCAGACGTTTGCCACCGACACCCTGATCGTCCGGGACGGCCTGCTCCGCTCCAAGATCTTCCGCGGCGAGGGCTTCATCCGCATGCGGGAACGGATGGAGGAGGCCATCGAGCGGGTCTGGCGGGAGGACCGCCGCCGCGTCTACCTGGTGGGCATCGCCAAGCACAGCCAGGTGCTCACCCGGTACAGCCTCGCCATGGCCATCGAGGAGACCTTCCCCAGCGGGGATGCCCGCTACGTGGCCGTGCCCCGGGAGATGGAGCGGAAGGCCTACACTTGGCAGGAGTGGGCCCGGGGCGCCGAGACCGAGGAGGGAGAGGCGCCCAAGATGGTGGCCGGGGACATGTTCTTCGTCCGATTCGGCCCCAACTTCGGCGACCCGGTCTGGGCGGTGGACATCTTCTCCGCTCAGCGGGACCGGGCTGATGAGATCCTCGGCAACCTGCTCTCCGACGCCCGGGACGGCTTCCCCATTCCCTTCTACCCCCGCTGCCTCCAGCGGGCCCACGAGCACGCACAACTGGCCGACTTCGACTGGGTGATACTGCAGGACCAGGTCCTGGACGCTATCCGGGGTCTGCTCCCCAGCGGGAAGCAGGCCCTGCTGGACGCCTATCGGCTCAGGGCCGACGTCACGGGGGAGAGGTACGGATGACGCTGTTTCCGCGCGAGCAGGTGGTGGGCATCTTCCGCGGCTTCAGCCAGGGCGGCATGGAGTTCCACGCCGACCTGGTGCTCCCGTACCGGAGCGAGTTTCAGTCCATCCCCATGCACGGCCAGTTCCTCGTCGTGCAGCTGGAGCACCAGAACGAAGGTGTGCTGGGGCGCATCACGTCCACCACGGCCGACGGGCGTCTGGCCCAGGGCCAGGGGGAGGACTACGGCCTGCGCGTCATCGCCGAGGACCGGGAGATCCCCGAGGACCTGCGGGACCAGTACCTGAAGTACCGCGTGAACATCCGGGTGCTGGGGGTGCTCCGGGAGGCCGGAGGCAAGATCGTCTTCGCCCCGTCCCAGCGCCGCCTGCCCCACGTGGGCAGCCGGGTCGCCTTCCTCTCGCCGGACCTGCTCCGGGAGGTGGCGGGCCACAACCTGGAAGGCGCCGAGCTGGGCTTCCTGGCCCTGGGCGAGTTCATCTACGCCAAGGGGGACCCGCGCCTCACGCAGGAGGACTGGATGCAGGTGAAGGAGCCGGTCGTGGTGCCGCGCTTCCCCATCCGGCAGCTGGTCTCCCGCCGCTCCTTCGTCTTCGCCCGGGCGGGCTTCGGTAAGTCCAACCTGAACAAGCTGCTCTTCGCCGGCCTCTACGAGGAGACGCCCACGGTATCGAAGCGGGGCGGCCGCCAGGTGCCGGTGGGGACGATCATCTTCGACCCCGACGGCGAGTACTTCTGGCCGGACGACAAGAACCGTCCCGGCCTCTGCGACGTGCCCTACCTGAAGGACCGGATCGTGGTCTTCACCAACCGGGAGGCGCCGAGTCCCTTCTACCGGTCCTTCGTCGCCGGGGGCATCAAGCTGGACATCCGGCGGCTCCGGCCGGCGGACGTGATCTCCATCGCCCTCTCGCCCGAGAAGCAGGACCAGCAGAACGTGCGCAAGCTCAAGGGGCTGAATGACGAGGCCTGGGCGCAGCTGGTGGATGCGATCGCCGAGGAGGGCAACTCCACCGACCTCAACCTGGTGAAGCGGCTGCTCCGCCTGGAAGAGGGACAGGACGCCGAGGCGCTGGCGGCCCGGGCCAACATGACCACCATCGTCAAGATGCTGCACGACCGGTCCAGCCAGATGCTGGACATGCTCCTGGCCGCGCTGAAGCAGGGCTGCATCTGCGTCGTCGACGTCTCGCAGCTGCGGGGGTCGTCGGCCCTGGTGCTCTCGGGGCTGATCCTCAACCACATCTTCCAGCACAACCAGGAGCAGTTCACCCGGGCGGAGCCGGACACGATCCCCACCATCGCCGTGATCGAGGAGGCGCAGTCGGTGCTGGGCCCAGGCGGCGGTTCCGGCGCCGAGCCCTACATCGCCTGGGTGAAGGAGGGGCGCAAGTACGACCTGGGCGCGGTGATGATCACGCAGCAACCGGGCTCCATCGCCACCGAGATCCTCAGCCAGGGCGACAACTGGTTCGTCTTCCACCTGATCTCAGCTGCCGACCTGGCAGCGCTGAAGCGGGCCAACAGCCACTTCAGCGACGACCTGCTCTCGTCGCTGCTGAACGAGCCCATCCCCGGCCACTGCATCTTCTGGAGCAGCAGCGGCGGCAAGCCGTACCCGGTGCCGATCCGGGTCTTCAGCTTCGAGGAGCGCTACCAGGTGCTGGACGCGGACGGAAGCCGGGGGGCGGTTCCGACGTATGCCCAGGAACTGCGGGAGCAGTTCGGGGCCATCCTGGCCAGGCGGGCCGAACCTGCGGCGGGCAGGCAGACGGTGCGGGCGGACGCTGCGCAGGGTGTCTCAGCAGACGGATCGGAGTGGGAGGAGGCTGGGGAAGCAGGCAGCGAGGTTCCGGGCTCCGGCGCCACGGACCTCGGGGGGCCGGATGGAGAGCAGGGTCCAGATGTGCTTAACGAAGCCCTGCGCCGTGCCTTTGCGGCGGCCCGGGGCGACCGGTGGCTGATGCACGACCTCACACACGGTGGCGTGCCCTGGATGCGGGTCGTGCGGGCGATCGAGCACAACTTACCTGACAAGTGGCTTGACCGGAACAACCTCGCCTACCAGAACGTGCGGCGTTTCCTCAATGAGACCTTTGGCGAGGGCAACTGGGGTACGGAGCGGCGGCCCAAGAAGGATGGCAGCGGTGACACGACCTACGTCTTTGTTCACGGGGAGCCAGACGAGTAGCTGTCTGGCCGGCTCCAGTTTCGGGCCCTCTGTGGGGGCGTTTCCTGTGGTCTCACCCAGGGCGGCAGCCGATCCCTGGGCTCCGCGCATTTCAAGTGTACCCCACCCCAGTGACACGCCCTTGTCACTGGGGTGGTTTATCGTAATCGCTGGCAAGCAGGGCTAGCTGCCTGACATAACGAACCGGAATAATGAATACACTGGCTATTATCACCTCCTAAATGACTAAGTTCAGGGGGTATGCGCATGCCGCACAGGTTCCCCGCCAACGCCCGGGTCTACTCCCGCTCACGGCGCCAGGAGGGCATGATCCTCCGGGAGGTCTCGCCCGGTTGGTACGAGGTCTTCTTCAGCGCCCGGGAGCGCCACCGCCTGCCAGAGCACGACCTCGAACTCCTGCCCGACATCGACCCCCTGCTCGACCGCCTCCTCAACAACGACCTGGACGGGCCGGTGGAGTTCGACCTGGCCAACATGGCCATGCGCCTCCGCATCGCCCACTACCACGACCCGTACGCCTCGCTCTCCTGCTCCCGCCTGGAGCCCCAGCCCCACCAGATCTTCGTCGCCCACAAGGCCGTCCAGTCCGCCCTCTATCCCCGCATGCTCCTGGCCGACGACGTTGGCCTTGGCAAGACGATCGAGGCCGGCCTCATCCTGAAAGAGCTGAAGGCGCGCGGCCTGGTGAAGCGCACCCTCATCGTCGCCCCCGCCAGCCTGGTCACCCAGTGGGAGCGAGAGCTGAGGGTGAAGTTCAACGACAAGTTCACCATCATGGACAGCAACCGGGAGCGGATCTACCAGGCCGACCAGCCTGACCGCAACATCTGGGAGACCGTCGACCAGGTGATTTGCTCCATCCCCTTTGCCCGCGACGACCGGCGTGCCGACCAGATCGCCGCAGCAGGCTGGGACCTCGTGATCTTCGACGAGGCCCACCACGTCCGCCGGGTGCAGGAGGGCGGCAACGAGACGCGGTCCACGAAGGCGTACCACCTCGCCGAGAAGCTGCGCGACCGCACAAGGGCCATGCTCCTCCTCACCGCCACGCCGTTGCAGCTGCAGGACTTCGAGTTCTACTCCCTGCTCTGCATCCTCGACCCCTCGGTCTTTCCCACCTACGAGGCGTTCCGACAGCACCGCGCCGCCCGGGCCGAGACCAACCGCCTCATCGGCCGGGTCCAGGAGGCGCACCTCGTCTCGCCGGCCGAGCAGATCGACATCGCTCACACCGTCGCCCGCCACTTGCCGGACCTCACCCCCGGGGACGTGCTCGGCCACCTGGCCACCGAGCGGGGACGGGACCACATCATCGAGCGGCTGGCCGGCGAGAACAAGCTGGCCGACCTGATGGTGCGCAACCGCAAGAAGGTGATCGGCGGCTTCACCACCCGCCGCCCCGTCACCCTCGAGGTCGAGATGACCCCCGACGAGCGCCGCGTCTACGATTCAATGCGCGCCTACCTGGCCCAGGGCTACAATCGAGCCCAGGAGCAGGGCGACCGGACCCTGGGTTTCCTCATGGTCATCTTCCAGCGCATCCTCACCAGCTCGCCCTACGCCCTCGTGCGGGCCCTTGACCGCCGTATCGCCAGGCTGCAGGGGGAGGAGGCGGAAGCGGGCGCGGCCGTCCCCGACCTGCTGGAAGACGGCATCGACGACGACGTCGAATCCGACCTGGAGGCCAGCGACCGCTTCGAGGCTCTCGCCGGGCACCGCGATCCCGAGACGGTGGCCGACGAGATCAGCGCCCTGGTGGAGTTGCGGCACATGGTCCAGGCGCTGAAAGTCGATACCAAGCTGCAGCGGCTGGAGGCGATGCTGGCGCAAGTGCTGGCCAACCCCGAGCACAAGGTGATGATCTTCACCCAGTTCCGGGAGACGCTGGTCTACCTGCGGGAGCGCCTGCAGCAGCGCTACCGGGTAACCGTATTCCACGGCAACATGAGCGCCCAGGAGAAGGACCAGGCCACGGAGGAGTTCCGGACCCAGGCGCAGATCATGATCGCCACCGAGGCCGCCGGCGAGGGCCGCAACTTCCAGTTCTGCAACATCCTCGTCAACTACGACCTGCCCTGGAACCCGATGCGCATCGAGCAGCGCATCGGCCGCGTCGACCGCATCGGCCAGACCCGGGATGTGTACATCTACAACTTCGCGCTGCATGGAACGGTCGAATCGCGAATTCTCGAGATCCTGCGGGACCGGGTACGCATCTTCGAGGAGACCATCGGCGGGCTCGACCCGATCCTCGGCGACGTGGAGCGCGACCTGACCCGCATCATCATGGAGCAGGCCCCGGACTTCGACCGGCAGATCGAGCGCATCGGCGTGTCACTGGAGGACAGAATCCGACGCGCACGGGAAGCGGAGGCGCGGATGGCCGACTTCATGATGGACCGGGCCAGCTTCCGGCGTGAGACCCTAAACGAAATCGAAAACCGCAAACCGACCTATTCGCACGTGGATATTGAGCGCTTTATGGAACTGTACTTCTCCCGCTACACCCCTGTGAAGCGGCAGAAGGACGGCTCGATGGAGGTCGAACCGCCGGGCATCTGGCGGCAGCGCCACCCGGATCTGTACAGCCGTGAATTCTTCATCGGTACCTGTGACCCCCGCCTGGCCATTCGCCGTGAGGATCTCGAGTTCTTCGCATTCGGCAACGCGGTGTTCGATGCGGCGCTCGGTGACTGCCTGCGGGAGGATTTCCCCGGCCGCGCGACCAGCCGGATCTGCCGCGGCACCTCGCAGCCGGGGCGCAGGCTCCTGCAGTGCATGGTGCTGCTACGGGCGGAGGGGGTTCGCACCTTCCACCGGCTGGTGCCCATCTGTGTGGACCTGGACAGTGCGGAGTTTGACGAGGCCTTCTCCGTGGAGGTGGCCCACCGGCTTAGCGAGGCGCAGCTCGGGCCGCAGATCGACGACGAACTGCGGGTGCGGGTGGAGGCGGCCTGGGACGACATCCAGGGTTGGGCGGCCGAATACGCAGAGCGGTTCAGGACCGAGATCCGGGCCGAGTATGAGGCGCTCTACCGCCAGGAGCGGGAGAAGCAGGCCCGCCTCTTCCGGTACCGGCGCATCAAGCTGGAGCAGGACATCGTTGAGAACCAGGCCAAGATCGAGAGCATCTCCATGCGCGGGCCTGAGGAGCAGCGGATCCTGTACATCTACCGCCATCGCGACCGCGACCTCCGCCGTGAACTGCAGGAGCTGCAGCAGGAGGAGCAGCGGGTCCTGGCCGAGCTGGACGCCCGGCGGGAGGTCGTGCCCAGCTTCGAGATCTACAGCGCAGCCGTCGTATTCACGCAGTAAGGGGTGACACCCGTGGCAGACACGGAGAAGGCGACTGATCGCCAGGCCCGCCAGCCCGAGGCTCCGGCAGAACCCGTACCTGAGGCCCCGACCGAACCTGCACCTGACGCTGCGGCAGAGTCCGCACCTGACGCCCCGGCCGAACCCACACCTGACGCATCGGCCGTACCCACACCTGGCGTTCTGACTGAGTCCGCACCTGATCCTCCGGCAGCACCCACACCCAACGCTCCTGCAGAACCCGCGCCTGATGCCGCGGCAGAACCCGCACCTAACCCCGCGGCCGCCCGGGTCCACCGCCTGGAGCGCCTGCGCCGGTTCTTCCGCTACGACAGCGCCCGGGAGTGGGCCAAGGCGACCGGACGGGACGAGGCGGACGCCGCGACAGACTACCAGTCCGTCCTCGCCGCGGCCCAGGAAGAGGCCCGGCGGCTGGCCGGCGAGCTGGCTGCTACGGGCGAGGCCGACCTGATCGCCCGACTCGTGGCCCACGCGGGCCTCGACCTGCTGCTGCCGGTCTGCGCGGCACTGCAGGAGGCCGCCTTCGAGCCGGCGGTGGCGCCGCTTGCCAGGCTCTACCGGTCCACGGCCCTGGAGGGGCAGGTGGCGATCCTCGGCGTCGTGGCCGCGAGCGGCGGGGCAGCGGGGTACCAGATCGCCCTGGAGGGCTGCGAGGCCAGGGAGCCGGCGCTGCGGGAGGCGGCGGCCCGGGCCGTGGCCGCCATCGAGGCGCGCCATCCGACTCTCGGGGCCGTCGGCGGCCTGCTCAGGGAGGAGCCGGTGCACGTCGCCCCCGGGCAGGTGGGCCCCCTGGTCTCGGCCCTGCTGGAGCTGACCGCCCTGGAGCGGGTCTTTGCGGCGCTGGGCCGGCTGTGCAGGAGCCACCCGGATCTGCAGCACGAGGTCCGTGCCGCACTCTGGGCGACTGGGACACGGTCTACCCCGGGCGCCAAGGGCGACCCCGACGCCCCGGAGGTCGAGCGGGGGAACGTGCGGGCCCTTCTCCTCCTGGGCAGCCAGGACTGGGCACTCTACCCCGAACAGGAGCGGGCGGTGCTCCAGGCCTTCCATCGGGCGGGGCGGCGGGACCGAAAGGCCTTCCTCGCCGCCGCCACGTCCGCACGTGCACAGGCGGTGCTGCGGTACGGACTGACGTCGGGTGCCCGGCGCAATCTGGGCCAGACCATCGAGCACCTGAAGCACGACCGCCCCGACCTGGTGGAGTTTCTCGCCGAGCCGCTCCTGGATGCGATCGGGCGGGCAGAGCCGGAGGCGCGCGCCGAAGGCCTTATTCTCCTGGGGCGCCAGCTCCGGACTCGGACCCTGGAGGCCTTCGGCGTGCCCCGGCGAATCTACGCCGCGCTGCAGCTGCCTGAGAACAGACCGTGGCAGCCGAACTTGCTGCGGGCCCTGGTGAGCAGTGCACCCGGGCGCCAGATGCTGACCACGGAGCGGGTGGACGCTTCGCTGTACCAACTGCTGAGCGAGCTGGTGGGGGAGGGGGCCCGCGGGCTGGACGTCAGCGCCATCTGCCTCGCGGTGGCCGACGGCCTCAGGCAGGAGCAGGCGCTCGATACCCAGCGGCTCCTCTGGGTGCTGCAGCATTTCACGCGGGTTTCGCAGGAGGCCCGGCCGGACCTTGCCGTCGTTCTAGGGCGGGCGCTGGCTGCGCAGTTGCTCTTCGGCACGGACGCACAGATCGGGCTGCTCTGTCGGCAGCTGGAGGCCGTCCCTGAGCTGGGCGCCGCCGTCCTTCCCCACCTCCTGCCGGTGGGGCTGGGGCTCCCGTCGCAGCGGCTCGAACACCTGGTGCGGCTGATCACGCTGCAGGTGCCGCACCCCCTTGCGCTGCTGGCCGCCGGGCTTGAGGCCGCCCGGAGGCGGACCTGGCTGCTGCTCGACGCTGTATTGGCCCTGGACAGCCGGTCTCCGGGGATGGGCCGGGCCTTCATCGAGCAGAGCGCGGACGGCGCGCTCTACCGGCAGATGATCGCAGACGCCTGCGAGCGCATGACCCGTACGATTACCGAGATGCGCCGGCGGTGGGAGGAGGAGGAGGCTGCGGCACGGAGCCGTCTGGAGGCGGTCGCCGGGCCTGTGCTCGAGGAGTTGGCCGGGCGTATCGTCGACCTGCCCGGCGCCGGTCCGGAAGACAAAGAGCAGCTTGCGCTCTACCTGCAGGACCTGGAGGACGGCATCTACGCGACGGTGGATGCGGCGCCCTCGCCCCTGCCCCTGCCGCCAGTCGCAACGGGCGACCCCCTTGACGACTACCAGCAGGCCGTGCTGATCCACCAGACGGTGGAGCGCCGGCTGCACGATCGGACCCTGCACTTCGCGGTCGAACTGGGCAAGCGCATCGCGCTGCCCCTGGAGAAGATCTGCCTCGCCGCGGCGCGGCATGCAGAGGCGGATGCCCTGCTGGCTCCGCTGCTGGGGTGGCTCGGCGAGCAGGGACTCCGTCCGGTCGAGCCGCAACTGGGCCGCGCGGTACATCTGGACCGCAGCCGCCACCAGCCGATGCGCGAGGGCGCGGGCACACGCTACGCCGTGGCTGCTCCCGGCCTGATGGCAGCCGACGGCACCGTGATCCACCCTGCCCTCGTGACCCCGTGCGAGGAGGGAGAGCATGAGCAGCGTCCTCGGTGTTGACCTGGGTACCACAAACACGTCGGCCTCGCTGGTGACAGGAGGTCGGGAGCCCTTGCCGATCCCCCTGGGGGGCACGAGAGACCCGTACATCATGCGGTCTGCAGCGCTGAAGCTCCCCGACGGCCGGTGGCTGGCCGGCGATGCGGCCAGGGACTACGTGAACCGGCATCCCGAGATGGCGAAGCGCCTGCTCACTGCCTTCAAGCCCCTCCTGATGCTGCCCGAGCGGGGACAGACCCGCTGGCAGGCCGAGGTGGTCGCGGGCGAGCTCCGGGACGATCCCAAGGAGAAGGGGACGATCCGCGTGGGTGGCGGCACCCGGTACGTGCTCCGCACCGAGTCCCTGACGTCGTCGCTTTGCCCGCCCGGGATGACGCTGGCCGACGTGCGCCAGGCCACCCGGGAGATGCTGCACGCCGTCCACCTGAAGGTGCGGGAGGCGCAGCCCCGGCTGGTGCTGGACCACCTGGTGATCGGGATCCCAGTGGGCTTCCCTGACCTGGCGAAGGCGAAGGTCATCGAGGCGGCGGTGGACGCGGGCCTGGTACGGGACCGGGGGCGGGTGACGCTCTTCCCGGAGCCCGTGGCCGTGGGTCTGGCCTACGGCATCGAGTTCCGCACGCCGAAGCGGGTGCTGGTCTTCGACCACGGCGGCGGCACGCTGGACATGACCATCCTCGACATCTCGGGCGACCCGGCCGGCGGCGACTTCCACTACCAGGTGCTGGCGCAGGTGGGCCACGACCGGGCCGGCCGCTACTACGACCGGTTGCTGCTCGCGCGGGTGATCGACATGGCGGGCAGCAAGGGAAAAGAGGCCCTGCGCTACCTCGGGGTGCAGGACCCGATGGCCATCGCCGTCCCCGGATACCTGGATGAGGCGGAGCGGGTGAAGGAGGCGCTGTTCTCGGGCAGTACGCGCGCCCGGAGCCGTCCCGTGCAGTACGCGCACGTATTCGGCGACGTCAGCCTCCGGCAGGAGGTGACCGAGGAGACAATGGCCGAAGTGCTCCGGGGCGAACTGGAGGCGGTGCGCGCCAAGGTGGAGCAGCTCGTGGCGCAGGCAGAGGTGAACGCGGCGCTCGTGCGGGGACGCGGTCAGGCCGGTGTGGAGGAGATCCTGCTGGCCGGGGGTTCCGCCCGGTTGCCCTTCTTCCGCACCCTCCTGGAGGAGATGTTCCCTGGCGTGCCCATCGACGATCGCTACGCGGGCACCCGCACCACGACCGCCGGCTTCGCGCGGGCGGTGCAGTACCGGGGGTTCATCGGCCGGCTTACCGACACCGAGTACCGCATCTTCGTCCCAGACGAGTGGCGGAGCCGTACCGTACTGCCCATCGGCACACCGCTGTCTGAGGCGACCGCAGAACGGCAGCAGGGGCGTCGGCGGGGTCTCTACCTGCGTGCGGAGCATGAGAGGGCCACCGTCCTGCTCTTCAGCGTCATCAACGAGCGGGAGCAGCTGCAGCTCCAGGCGGTGGTGGAGGGGATTGACCCCGGTGACAAAGTGCAGGTCTTCGTTACCGTTGACCCCGTGTCGGGGCAGCCGTCGGTCCGGGCGGTCTCGGCGGGCACCGGGCTGCCCCTGCCCGTCCGGACTGTCGACCCGTACGGCCCCGAGGGCGTGCCCCTGCTGGAGAAGGGGCAGATCATCCGGTTCTGCCGCAACCAGATCCGCAACCACCCGTCCCGCGACACGGGGTGCATCGACACGATCGTCTGCATCGCAGACGGGAGGCCGCGGGACCTGGCAGTGGGTGAGATGACTCGGTTCCGCCTCGCCTTGCACCACCCGAGCGGTGCGCTGCCGCAGGTGCGCGCCGCGGCTTGCGACATCGAGGTGTACGAGGTGGAACTGCCCCGCCCGGGCCAGTCGGTTGTACTCGACCGCCTTTCGGATCGCGATTTCAAGCCTCTTCCGGGGGGCGAGCTCTACCCGTTCTCCTGTGTTCCCGCCCCCGTGGACGAGGAGCAGCCGGCATCTGCACCGGCCGCAGCGGCTCTGCAGCGGAGGCGGGAGGAGGTCCTGGCCGAGCAGCCTACCGCGGCCGAGCCCGCGGCCGAGCAGGCGGCGGAGCGCTCCGGGCGGCGACGGGTCGGGGCGCGGTTGCTGGAGTTGCTGCGGGGCGAGGCGCGCCGCTCCGGAAGCTAGAACGTGTCTGCAGTCGGCCCCGGGAGCTGCGCGGCTCCCGCGGCGGCCGTATCTTGCGGACGATGGCTGTCTCGGAGCGAAGGAGTTTTCTGATGGGGGTGCGAATAACCCACTCATTTGCCATCTTTTCCGAAGGGAGCAGTGGATCGAGTGCGTCGTCTCCTGGCTTGGTTGGTCGTGCTGTCGGTGCTGCTGGTTCCCGCCCTCGCCATGGCGGAGACTCCCATCCGCCTGGTGGTGGACGGTGCGGAGGTCCAGACCGATGTGGCTCCCGTGATCGAGGAGGGCAGGACCCTGGTTCCCCTGCGGGCGGTGACCGAGGCGCTGGGCTTTGAGGTGTCGTGGGACGGCCCCAGCCAGACCGCCACCCTGACCAAGGGCAAAACGACGATCATGCTGATCGTCGACAAGTCGGATGCGCTGGTGAATGGCGAACCGGTCAAGCTGGACGTGGCCCCCACGATTCGGTCTGACCGCATGCTGGTTCCGGTCCGCTTCGTCGCCGAGACGGTTGGTCTCGAAGTCGCCTGGGACGAGGCGAACCGGACGGTCGTGATCACGTCGAACGAGCCGGTCGTCGATCCGGCAGCCCTCGCCCTGCTGCAGCAGGTGAAGGAGGGCGGGAGCCGGCGGATCACGGGCGACCTCGATATTACCGTCGCAACCGTGCTGGGCCCCATGGTCATGGAGATGAGCACTGAGGCGTACGAGGCGGGGCCTGAGGAGTCGCTCTTCTACAACACGGTCCGGGTGGAAGGTGAGGAGCAGACCATGGGTTCCGCCGTCCACCAGGGTCAGTTCTGGATACAGGACGAGACGCGGACATGGGCCGCCATGTCACTGGAGGAGATCGGTGTCGCCGATCCCCTCAGCAACCCGACGAGCCTCGCGAACCTGAACCCCGAGGATCTGATGGGTGCCAGCGTCACGCTGTCGCAGCAGGCCTATGAGGGAACCGAGATGCAGGTTGTGACCCTGAGTGTGGACGTGGCCGCGTTGAACGACTTCTTGGGCGGGCAGGATATGATGCTCACCGAAGGCCGCTTCGAGGTCAACTACTGGTTCCACGCCGACAACACCCTGCACCACGCCGACTTCTTCCTGGAAGCGGCCACGAATGACTTGGGTGTGCTCGGCATGACCATGACGGGTACCCTGTACTTCGAGCCGTGGGACCAGCCGATCCCGTTCCCGGCCGAGATCACCGGCGCCGGCGAGTAGCAATGACGCCTCTGACCCCCTGAGCGAACCTGCGCTCAGGGGGTTTCGTAATGGTTATGTGAGAAGCATTCGTGGGGGAGAGGGGACTGGATGAACTGGGGACGCTCACGGCCAGCCTCGCGGCTGGTCTGGCTGATGCTGGTGGTACTGCTGCTGCAGACGCCGGTGATTGTGGGGGCGGCGGCAGAGACGGAGTTGGAAATCGCGGAGTACCCGGCCGAGAACTACGAACCCGGCCCGGGCTGGCCGGAGGGCTGGTCGCCGCCGCCCGCTCCGCAGGGGATGTCGGAGCGGATGAAGGCCGAGGTGGAGCGGGTGCTCCGGGAGCACCCAGACAAGTACGACCGGTACGATTGGTGGGTCTGGGACCCGCTGCCCGCCTGGACGCAGGATTACCCGTGGTACTGGGAGGAGGACTGGATGGGCTGTGGGACGACGATGCACGTCTACGCCTATCCGGTACCCGACACACTGCTCATTAGCCGAGTCTTCGGCCGCACGTACGTCGTAGGACGCTTGCACCTAAAACCGTGTCGGTATGAGCCCATGCAGTTTATTACCCAGGCCCGGGAGCTGAGTGAAGCGGAGAAGTTGGCTGAGGGGAGGGTAATCGAGTACCAATACTGGATGGACAAGTCCCACCCTGGGTTGGGGCGGGACGACGGCAGCGAGAGCAACGGGAGCCCCGACTACATCTACGTCTACCTCAACCAGGGCGACGCGGGGAAGCGCTTTGACACGCCCGCCTATCTGGACACCACGGTGAACCGGGTACGAGTACCAATTCGCTTCATTAGCGAGATGATGGGTGCCGCGGTTTCGTGGGACGAGGCCGGCAGGCGGGTGACCATCCACTTTCCGGCCGTCACCCGCAACGTGATGAAGGTGATCCCGGCAGCAGGGTACGACTACCCCGATCTGTTTGATCCGGAAACGGACTTCCCCAACGGGTACCGGTTCCTGCTGGAGGAGCGCACGGTGAGCACCCCGGAGCGAACGATCGTGCTGACCATTGACCAGCCGGTGGCGGTGGTGGACGGCCAGGAGGTGCCCCTGGACGCCCCGCCTGTAATTCGGAACGACCGGACGATGGTGCCGGTCCGGTTCATTGCCGAGCAGATGGGTGCGAAGGTCTACTGGGTGGGCTCCGAGCCGATCTTCCGCCTCGACGACGGCCGGTTGTCCGGTACCTATCAGGTCCACATCTTTACACCGTTCTTCCCCCTGTATGAGTACCCCAGCTGGTACCTGGAGAACCGGGCTGTGCGGTACTAGGAGGGGGTAAGAAGCCCATGAGGTGGCGAAGGTGGGTTGTGGGCGCGGCGGTTCTGCTGACTCTGATAACGCATCCGGTGGTGGCGGCAGGCGACTGGATTACCAAGGGAGGCTCGCAACAACGGAGATCATCAGTCGTCCAGCCCGTAGGTCTGATCGAACTAACGGAGTACTGGGAGACGAAGGCGCTGGGGGAGAGCGCGGCGCAGCCAGTGATGGTCGACCGGGTAGTCTACCACCTGGCTGGTGCCTACCTTTGGAGGTTGTATTTGGATGAGTTTCGCCAACCAGTCGGAGAGGCCGAGCCCATCCGCGATACTGTAAATGGACTGAGTGTTGAA
Organism: Symbiobacterium terraclitae; assembly: GCF_017874315.1. Taxonomy (NCBI): domain Bacteria; kingdom Bacillati; phylum Bacillota; class Clostridia; order Eubacteriales; family Symbiobacteriaceae; genus Symbiobacterium; species Symbiobacterium terraclitae. The sequence goes on from NZ_JAGGLG010000022.1 coordinate 17,458, forward strand.
GTTAACCGGGCGCCCGGCGGCCCGGTAATAGCCCCGCAGTCCAGTCCCACTTATAGTCGTGAGACGGGCATCCTTTACTTTGGCACGGGCTACGGGTGGCTGTGGGCGCACCATATTCAGGAGGAGTGGATTCGGCCAATTCGGTTGGAGACAGGCTGTCCGATTGTGGGCTCTCCCCTGGTGATTCACGATCAGGGGCGGGACATCGTGGTGGTAGCGGACCGGCCCAACTACCCCGGGGAGGAAAACCTGCCAGAAGGTCGGCCGCTCTGCCCCCGCCGTCACGGCAAGGTCTGGGTGGTACAGGGACTAGAGCAGCGGGATGTGCTACCACGCTGGCATGTCTACGAGGCCCCTAACACGAAGCAAGATGAGAGCGGCTTCGGCGGGTTTATCACTCCGTCCGCAGTGATTGCTCCGCCCCATGGGGAGAATCCGAGCTTCGTGATCGGCACCGACGGCTTCGAGGGCGGACGGGCCATCCGCCTTGCCCTCGATCGCAACAACGACTACCGCCCATATCAGGTCTGGACGGTAGACGGCCCGGGCGGATTCGCGGGCAACTTCACGTCTGACGGCATTAACGCCTACTGGCTAGATACCCGCGGCCATCTGTGGGGAGCCGGACTGGCCCAAGGCCGGGAACCCGAAGGCTGGTCTGCGTACTCCATCGACCTCCCCGCCCTCATCGGCGCCAAGGCCGCGTTCACCAACACCGAGCCGGCGGTCGAGGTCCGCCAGACCCCCGCAGGCCCGGAGACCCACCTCTACGTCACCCTGCGCAACTACACCGACACGGGCGCAGGGCTTCGGGACGGTCCCACCGGCAGCGACGGCGCCGTGGTGGCGCTGGGCCCCGGCGGGAGCCTGAAGTGGTTCCACAAGTTCGGTCCCCCGGACCGGCTCGGCGGGCGGAAGGCCTCCATGAACACGGCGCCGCTGGCGCTCGTGGGCCGCGGGGCGCTCCTCTTCGGCGACGTGAATGGATATTTCTACACTTACGCTTTGGACACCGGAAAACCCACGGGCGGAGACGCCCGCGGCGCCCTGATCCAGCCGGGCGGGCGGGCGCCCGCGGGCCGGCTGTTCCTCCTGAAGGAGGGCGAGGTGCCGAACACCGGCCCCTACAACTTCTCCCAGGTCTCCGGCGTCGGCGTCGACCCCGCCTTCGCCCAGGGGCTCCTCCTGGTCGGCGTCAACTTCGAGCGGGACGGGCAGCCTTCCGGCCGGCTGGTCGCGTACCGGGCCGGCGAGGCCTACGACCTGCGCTGGATCGACAAGCCGGAACCCCTCGTGCTTGCGCAGGGTGAGCCGGTGACCATTCAGCCGCGCCTGCAGCTGGAGATGACCACCCGGACCCTCGGGGCGCTGTGCCCGGGCCCGGTCAGCGTGCAGTGGTTCCTCACCGACGCCGGCGGAGGGCTGGTCCGCTCCCTGGGGGAGGTGCCGCTGCCAGGCGACCTCGCGCCGCAGCAGCCCTACCCGGTCCCGCTGACGGTGAGCCTGGCCAAGGGCGATCCAGCCGGGGGGCAGATCGTCGGCGTGATCGACCTGCCCTCGGTCTACGCCCTCAGCGCCGCCCACACGGAGAACAGCGCACTGGCGCAGGCCCGTTCCCTCGCGACGGCGCAGGGGCTTCCGGGGGAGAAGAGCTGCGCGGGGGCGGTGGCCGAGGTGGTGGAGCGGGAGGGACAGCCCGGGCCGGAGGGCAGCCTGGCCAACAACGTGCTGATCGTGCCTTACAGCAGCAAAGAGGAAGAGCCTGAACCGCATGTCGACGACCCGGCGGTGGTTCAGCTTGCCGTCCCGGAGGAGACCGAAGCTGACCAGCCATTCCAGGTGGGCATCTACCTGGGCTACCAGAACAACCTGGGCCGTACTGAGATCCGGGTCCCGCTCCGGCTCTGGGCCCGGCCGGCGGCGGGCGGTCCGGCGCCTGCTGGAGGGTGGCAGCAGGTGACCATCGACCAGGTGCCCTGCTGCACCTTCAAGCCGGGGATCATCGCGGGGCTGAGCCCCGGGGTGTGGGAGATCATCGCCGAGATCGACTACCCGGGCGACACCCGTCCAGAGAACAACCGGGCGGTCCGCCGGGTGGAGGTGCTCCGCCTGCAGCCGGGCGGCGGAACCGGGCCGGAGGGCGGGGCGATCACAGACTGAGGCCGCTCTGCTTGGCCAGGGCGGCACGATCTGGTACTCCAGCGGGAAGGGCGGTACGATGCCCCGCTCCACAAGCTCGGCCATGAACGCGTAGAGGTCGGTTACCGAAGCCCAGTCAGGATCTGGCACCTGCCGCCAATAACGGGCCGCCTGCGCGTACCAGCCCACGTTGAAAGCGGCGACCCCTGCGTAGTGGAGGCCGAAGTCCAGGGACTTCCCGGGCCAGCGGTCGTGCAGCCGGAGCACCAGCACGTGCTGCCCCAGCGTTCCGGCCACGCGCTTGATGAAGACGGTGTACTCCACCCAAGCGGAGGGCACGGAGCCCTTGTAACACGGCGTGAGTGAAATCACCCCCGCCCGGCGGCTCGCCGCGGCGGGGGTCTTTCACCCGGTCCACTGCCCCGTCTCCTGTTCCGGCAGGCGGCTCATCCGGTGCCGACCGCCCCGGTCGCTGTCACACTTCCTGCTCGCTGGTGTGCTATTAGGAATGGAGGCGGTCCGGGGCACAAGGAGCATGGATGTCGCCCCGCGTCCCGGGTCGCTGACACGCTTTCTGTTGGCTGGTGTATTTCACCCTAAGGATCGGCGGTCGCGGCCAGGGCCGGGGCCGAACTCTATCTGGGGCGCGCCGCCGGCGCCGAGACCGCCGACCCGGAGAGCAGCATGAGAGGAGTGATCCGCATGATTCTGCCCCCGTACGCCCTGCAGGCTGCCCGGCTGATCGCCTGGGCGATGGCAAGCCCCGACCCCGCCGTGGAGGAGCAGGTGACCCGCCTCCGGTCTGCCAGGCTCGGCGAGGTGGACTTCGTCTGGGCCGGGGTCCTGCAGGGCCTCAGCGCCCGCAGCCGCGCGGCCGGCGGGCCGGTGCTCACGCAGGACGAGATCCGGGCCCTCGTGCAGTGGTTCATCGGTGGCCGCTGCCAGGGCATGGCCCACCTGGGTGCGGCGAAGCAGGCCGTCCTCGCCGAGGCTCGGCGGCTGGTGTCCCTCCGCCTGGACGAGAGCGGCCGCTACCTGTCCCGCTGGGTCCGCTGGGAGACCTTCCTCGAGTTCCGGGCCGTGGCGGTGGACGTGAACGGCCTGCCCGAACCGGCGCCCGACCAGTGGCCCGCCCCCCTGAGCCGGTTCCCGCTGGCGGCCGAGCTCGAGCGGGCCATCGCACGGGGCGGGGTCGCCTTCAAGGCGCTCAACAACCGGGGTGAGCTGGAGCTCTACTTCCTCACCGACTCCCCGGAGCAGATCCGGGACGTGGCGTGGGATTTCGGCTGCCTCCCCCAGCACGAGCCGGACGTGTTCGCGGTGGACCTGGCCGTCTACGTGAGGCCGGGTCACCCGCTCTTCTACACCTACCGGTTCGACATGGCCTCCGCCCGGGGCCGCTACGAGGCTGCCGCCTTTTGCGAGCAGCGGGAGCTGCGGGTCTTCGCCATTACAGCGGACGGCGGGGAGGCGACGGTCGCCCTCTGCCGCCGGATCCGCCACCCGGAGAGCGCCAGGCGCACCTTCCGGAACTACTGCCGGACGGCCCTCGGGCTGCCGCAGGAACCGCCGCCGCCCGAGGAGGTGCCGGTAGAGGAGATCCTCTGCCGGGGAACCGCCTACCAGTTCGAGCCTCTTGCCGTGGAGGCGGGGGAGGGGCTGCCCCCGGAGATCCTGGACGCGCTGCAGGCCCTGGCCACGGACCGCAGCAAGCTGATCCGGCAGGGTCCGTTCACCCTCTGGATGGTCCGGCGGCCGCTGGTGGACGGGGCCAACCGGTTCATACACGGGGTGATGCTCATCCTCACCCCGTCGTTCTGGGGGCGCACCCGCGGCCGCACGGAGCGGGATCCGCTCTACGCCCGGCTCCGGGAGCTGGACGGCTTCATCCGGGCGGAGGACACCTTCCCCCTCTACGAGGGGGCCGTGCCGCTCTACCGCTACGTGGATGGCGGGGTTTACCAGGTTCCGCAGAGGGAGGGGCTGATCCAGGACCTCCGGGACCTCTGGGAGGCCATGTACCAGGACGGGAGGCGGGAGAACCCGTACGGCGCGGTCCGCTTTTGAGCTGCCAGCGATGCAGGTCAGCCCGCCCGCTACTCGGACCCATCCACCGCGCGCTGCGGGAGCGGCTGCGCGACTGACGGGCCAGGGGTTCCCCCGGGCCGGTGGCTATTGGTCGGGGGCGGCGTGGCCGGTGGCCCGGGCGAGGCTGGCCAGGTCCTCCTCCAAGTCGTTCACCCGATGTGCGAGGCTCCGGTGCCGCTCGCGCAGGTCCTTGTGGTGCATGATCCAGTGCTCCATCCGCTCGTCGAGGTGGTCCAAGCGCCTGTCCAGAGCGGCCAGGGACTCGAGAATGGCGTGACGGTCCTCGGCCCGGCTCTGGTCTAGTGCGTCGAAGCGCTGATAGATCTCATCGAACCGTCGGTCGGTGCACTCCTGGAGTTGGTCGATGCGCCTGTCCAGCGCGGCCAGGGACTCGATGATGGCGTGGCGGTTCTCCGCCCGGCTCTGGTCTAGTGCGTCGAAGCGCTGGTTTACCTGATCCAGCTGCCGGTCGATCTCGGCGAACCGCAGGTCTACCTGATCGAACCGCCGGTCGATCTCGGCGAACCGCAGGTCTACCTGATCGAACCGCCGGTCGATCTCGGCGAACCGCTGGTCTACCTGATCGAACCGCCGGTCGATCTCGGCGAACCGCAGGTCTACCTGATCGAACTGCCGGTCGATCTCGGCGAACCGCTGGTCTACCTGATCGAACCGCCGGTCGACCTCAGCGAACCGCTGGTCTACCTGATCGAACCGCCGGTCGGTGCGCTCCTCGAGTTGATCGATTCGCCTGTCCAGCGCGGCGAACCGCTGGTCTACCTGATCGAACCGCCGGTCGACCTCGGCGAACCGTTGGTGGACTTGATCGAACTGCTGATCGATCTGCGCAAACCGCTCGTCCACCCTTTCGAAGCGGTTGTTCATCTCTGTGCGCAGCGAGCGGATTTCCTCCAGGATCACGGCAGCCGTCTCCCCATCCATGAATGCGACCCTCCCCACCGATTCTGTCCTTGGGGTTCACCCACCATCGTGGAGCTTGTCTCCAGTCTACCATACCGAACATTCGTTCCGTTATAGGTTCTTCGAACGTGTGTGAGCAAAATGCGCACCCGGCGGCCTGCCTCCGGGGCTCCGGGTGCGCAACTGGTCGCGTCCGGTCAGGGTCCGCCGACCATCTCCGCGGGGATCGCTTCCTGCTCCACGCGCAGCCCGTCGGCCAGCATCGCGCGGATCACCGGCCAGAACGGCGCATACGCCGGCTGATCCAGCAGCGCCGCCAAGCGGCGGCCGTACCTCTCGTCGAAGGGCATCCCGGCGCTCCTGTACTGCCGGTATGTCTCCACGTCCATCAGCAGAGGCGCAATGGGCAGGCCGGTGTGCCCCCGCAGGTGGACGAAGATGCGGAAGCCTCCCAGGTCGATGTCGCCCCAGTGGCTGAACGCCAGGGGCCGGACGGCGGAAAGCTTCTCCAGGAAACGGCGGCGCAGGGGCCCGGGGTAGCCCCCCAGATAGACGGCCACCGTGCGAGGGGGGAGGACCGAGACCAGCTGGTGGAAGGAGGTCAGGTTCTCCACCGTGATCACCCGGTCGGCCTCCACCGCCGTCACGGTGCAGCGCTTTACAAAGGGCGCCGAGAGCCCGACGTCGCTGCCCGTGGAGCCGATGTCCAGCCCCCCGATCACCAGCGGGCCGGCCACCAGCACGTGCTGCGGGTTCTCCACGATGCCCAGCTCCGCCAGAGCCTCCCGATCGTCCTCAGGCAAGGGCTCCGGGCAGAACTCCCGCAGGACCCGCAGCAGGCGACCCTGGATAGCCTCCAGCCGTTTGCTGTTGCCCAGCACCCGCTGGCTGAAGAGCCGGCGGGGCTCTTCGTCCGCGAGCCCCGCGGGGCCCAGCTTGTTCAGCACGCGGCAGAGCTCTCCCAGCAGTGGACCGTCGTCCGGGGTGAGGCGGGCCGGAAGGGGCTCACCGGCGTGCACCGCGCCTGCCACCCGGGCGGCGAAGGTGTGCCGCCAGTCGCCGCTCTCGGCCCAGCGCTCCGCCCACGCCTCCGCCACCGCGGCGAGCTGCGCCTCGCGGGCGCGCCGCGGGGTGCGGCCGGCCCGGCGATAGGCCTCGTCCAGCCGCTCCAGGACCAGGTCCACCCGCTCGACCTCTTCCCGGCTGTAGCGCGAGAGCCGCAGCTCGATCAACCCTTCCCGGGCCAGATTCCGCACCGCCTGGTTCAGCTCCAGCCGCCGTTCGCCGCGCCGCTCATCCCAGTAGTCGGGCAGGGTCGCGCGGTCGAACCGGAGGAAGACCGCCCGCCGGGACGCACCCGGCTCCCGGTAGTGCCGGCTCCGCTCGTACCGGTCCAGCAGGAGGTCGAGGATCATCCGCTCATCCCGGCTCACCGGCCGTCACCCCCCTCTTCGCCGGAGGCGGCCAGCACCTGGTGGTAGTCTTCGATCCAGGCCCGGTGGCCGTCCCGCATCACCAGGAGGGTGGTCTCCACGTGCGGGGTGATGATCTCGCACTTGTCGGTGGGCGCGGCCGCCAGCACCTGCAGGCCCAGGCGGCGGATGAACTCCAGCGTCTGCTCCGCCCGGTCGGGGTCCATGCGGTTGAAGGCCTCGTCAAAGAGCATCAGGCGCACCGTGTGGGGGTTCTGGCGCGGGCGGTAAAGCTGCAGGAAGGAGGCGACGATGGCCACGTAGTACGGCGTCTGCGTCTCGCCGCCGGACTTGGCCCGGGCCACCTTGCTGAAAGACGAGGTCTCGCCGTTCTCGTGATGGATCTTGATGTCGTATTCCAGGTAGGTGCGGTAGTCGGTGTAGCGGCGGATATTCTCCAGTTGCTTCTCCTCGGGCACGTCAAGGATGAGGCGGAACAGCTCGTTCAGCGTGTCGCCGTACTTCTCCTGGAAGTAGAGGGAGAAGAGGCCGGGCCCCTCCACCGCGAAGTCGTCCATGATCATGTCGTAGAAGGCGCGGTGCGTGTGGTCGGGCGTGCACGTGAACTGGTAGCGGTCCTGGCCGAAGGGGATCTCCCTGAGCACCCGGTTCAGGTTGTCGAACTCCTGCCTGGCCAGGCGGATGTTCTCCTGGAGCCGGAAGACGAAGTGCTCCTTGAACTCCTGCTCCGCCGCCGCGCGGGCCTCGGCGATCTTCTCCTCGTACAGGACGAGCTCGCTCTCCGCCAGCTTGCGCAGCTCCCGGTCGTACGCCGCATTGTCGGCGGCGTCGGGGGCGCCGCCGAACTGGTAGCGGTTGTTGTAGTCCAGGCGCAGCCGGTAGAGCTCCTGACCGAGCCTTTCGGCCTGGGTGAGGAGGCCCTGCCGGTTGTAGGTGTAGTTCTGGACGATGGCCGCGTTGGCGCGGTTGCGGGTCGCCTCCATGTACCGGGCCGCACCCTGCTCCGCGGCGGCCGGGTGGACGGCCACGAAGCGCTCCAGCTCCTCGTGCCGCTCGCGCCAGCGCGCCTCCGCCTGGCGCAGGTCGTCGGACACCCGCTGCAGGCGCTCGCGAGCAGCCGTCTCGTCCTGAATTGCTTTCTTCTCCTTGTCCCGGAGCAGCGCCCGGCTTTCCTCCTTGCTTGCGATCTGCCGCTGGAGCGCGTTCAGCGCCCCCACGTCGATCTGCCGCCGCTCCTCCTCCTTGGCGGCGATGGCTTCCCGCAGCGCCGGCAGGCGGGTGACCCGCTGCCAGCGCTCGGGGAACGAGGCGGCCATGCGCGAATCCAGCAGCCGGTGGAACTCCGCGCAGACCTTCAGGTCCCGGTCCACCTGCTCCAGCTGCTGCAGCACCTCGCCCAGCCGCTGCTGCTTCAGCTCGATCTGCCGGGCGATGGCGCGGGAGCCGATGTAGGGCACGGCGTAGACGTGGAACTCGATCTGCCGGGCGGTGTGGTTCCGGTAGGTCATGCAGGTGGGGGTGATGGCCACCGCGTGCCGCTTCAGCTCCTGCTCGTTCTCACACTTCATCACCCGCCCCAGCAGCCGGTCGACGTAGGCCCGGGCGGCCGGGTCTGCCGTCTCCACCTCCTCCGCCAGGGAGCCGGGCAGCCTGGTGGGCCCGGACCGGAGCAGGGCCTCGCTGTTGACGAGCCCGACGCTCTGGATCTTCCGCTCCACCTTGGTGCGCTCGTAGACCGCCAGGGCGGCGTCGAACGCCTCGGGCGGTACGAAGAGGTCGAACCGCTGCGTGTTCAGGTAGCCTTCCACGGCGTTCTGCCAGCGCTCGTCGGGAATCTCCAGCAGCTCGCAGAGCACCCGGGCCTCCAGGCCGTCCAGCTCCTCGGAAATGGCGGCGCGCAGCGCTTCCACCGCCGCGGGGTACTGGCGCCGCTTCTGCCGCAGGGCGGAGAGGGCCTCCTCCAGCTCCCGCTTCTCCGCCTGCAGCGCGCGCTGCTGGTCCCTCAGGCGGTACTCCCGGAGGGATATCTGGCTCCGCAGCGCATCGAGGGCGGGTTCCAGCCGGGACAGGTCGGCCGGAGGGGCGGTGAGGTCTCCCCGGATGAGCGGATCGAGCCGGCGGGCGCTGTCGGCCAGCGCCGCCAGCGGGGCCTCGTCCTCCAGGGCCAGGGCGGCAGACTGGGTTTCTGCGAGCCTCAGGGCCTTCTCCAGGCACGCAGCCACCGCACGGGCATCCCGGGCCAGCGCCTGCCCCTCACGCTGCAGGTCGGCAGCCTCGCGGCTGAGGTCGGCCAGCGCCCGGTCGATGGCCTGCAGGGCCTGGTAGGCGTCGTCCCGGGCCCGGGCGTCGTAGAGCTCCCGCAGCTCGGCCTCCAGCCGTTCCAGCGCCGCGGCCGCCTTTTCCTTCTCGGCCCGGGCGGCGGACAGGATCTGCCGCTCGTGCGCCTCCTGCCGCCGCAGCCGGTCGAGCTCCTCCTGCACCTGCTCACGCTGGGCCCGGAGAATGACGTATTGCTGAATGGTCGCGGTGGCCTCCAGATCGCTCTTCTCCTTGAACCGGGCTGCGATCTGCTCCAGCCGGGCGATCTTCTCCTTGGTCTGGGCGGCCAGATGGTCATAGTGCCGGTACTGCCGGAAGTTCTCCAGCATGGCGTCGATCTTGACCTCGCGCTCGTCAAGCACGTAGTCGTAGACGAACCGCCGGATGTCGGTGATCGGGTGGAAGGCCAGCGCCTTCACCAGCAGGGTGAAGAACCGGTCGTCCAGGTGGCCTAGCTGCGCCTTCAGCGCCGTGCGGTAGGCCGACGCCGAGGGGAAGACCTCGCCGGCCCTGCGCGCCCGCAAGGAGGCCTTGAAGGCTGCGGCGCTGAGCGGCCGGTCGCCCTCCAGGAAGAGGCTCTCGTCCAGCGGCCCGTTGATGCGGAAGAACTGCGGCGTGTCCGGCTCGCCCGCGAAGACGTCCACCACGAAGCCGAGCTGGAAGTGGTCGTCGCGCGCGGTGTCGTGGAATTCCAGCGCGACGTAGCTGGTGAAGTCCCCGCCCCTCAGGTAGCCCTCGCCGTCGCCTCCGTCGGGGTCGTCGCGCCCGGTGCGGCAGCGCAGGTATCCCTTCAGGTCGCGGTTGGTCTCGTCGTGGGCGGAGATGTTGAAGCGGACCCGCCGCTGGTCGGCGATGAGGGCGAACTGGAGCGCGTCGAGGATGGTGGACTTGCCGGAGCCGTTGTCGCCGGTGAGGAGGGTGGAGCCGTGCAGCCGGATCGTCTCGTTGACGAAGTAATGCCAGTTAACCAGCTTGATCGCCGTCAGCCACTTCAAGCTCCTCACCTCCTCCGCCGTAGGCCTCCAGCCGGTCCTGGATCTCCTGCAGCCCCTCCGCCCGCACGGCGAAGAGGATGGAGGGGAAGAGCTTGAACCGGCAGGCCGGGTCTGTGATGTCCTCGTCGATCAGCTCGACCAGCGAGTACCGCCGGAAGAGGGCGAATGCATCGCGCAGGTGCTTTTTCTCGATGACGCCCCGCTCGCGGATGCGGAGGGTCAGGGCCTTGTCGTGCAGGTCCTGCACCCGGCAGACCACCTCGTCGGTGATGGTGAGCTGCTTGCGCCGCTCCTCGTAGAGCAGCCTGAGGAGCAGGAGGAGGACCGACTCCATCATCCGCAGGGAGAGCCGGCTGCCGCCCTGCCGGTTGATGGCCTGCACCACGCCGTAGGTGCGGTCCACCACCAGGCTCCAGCCCATGAGGCCCAGGTAGCCGGCGATCACCGGCTCGTTGCGCTCCACGAAGTAGAAGTCGCGCCGGCTGGCCTCCTGGCCCTTCACCAGGAACGTGGTGGTGAGCAGGCGGTTGACGATGCGGGCGAACTCCTCCCGCTCACGCTGACTGAGCAGTTGGTATTGCTGGACCCAATCCATCGGGCGCTCCCTACTTTCGCCGTATCTTGATGTTCCTGAACGAGAAGCGGCCTCCGCCGCCCGTGATCCGTTCGCCGGTGAGGTCCACGCGGTAGCCGACCCGACGGCTGCGTCCGTAGGCCGCGATGTAGATGAGCCTTACGAAGTCGTCCACCGTCTCCACCCCGAGGTCGGCTGCCCGCATCTCCCGCCGGTCGCCCAGCCGCGCCTGCACGTACTCGTCGATCCGGCGGTAGGTGATCGCCGCGGACAGGCGCTGGCGTGCCCGCTTTCGGGCCGCCTCCCGCTCTGCCGCGTCCAGGGCGGGCGCAACCAGCGGCTGCGGTTTGTGGGTGCGCCGCTGGGTCCGGGGGGTGAAGAGGGAGGTCGCCTCCAGGGTCTGGACCGCGCCGAGTGCGAAGAGGCCGTCCAGGCCGCAGGGATCGTCGGCGGCGACGGTCCCGGCGTTGAGCTGCGCACCCAGGTGCTGCAGCAGGTTTACCAGCCGGCCCTCGGTGTCCTCGCCCTCGCTGAGCAGGTAGCGCACGTACTCGAACGAGGCCTTGGCGTACTGGGCGTTTCGCCGGTCGATCTCGTCCAGGAGGTCGTCCATCTGCTCGTAGCTGTTGCGGATGAAGGCGAGCTGCGCCCGAATGGCCTCCTCCGCCGCCTCCTGGCTGGGCTGCCGCCCCCGTCGCACCTCCTCGGCTGCGGCGCGCGCGACCCAGCCCGGTTCCGCCGTCCAGGCGTCGATGCGCGCCAGGATGCGCGGCCGGAACCGGGAGACGTTGTCGGTGGTCTTGAGCCGGTGATAGGCCCGGTCCAGCACCTCCAGCTTGTAGTCGCCGAAGTGCATCGCCAGGATCTCCCGGGGCGTCTTCTGCTGAAGTAGCTGCTCGGTATAGCGCTTGATGTTCTGGTGCAGCGACTTCAGGTCGCGCACCAGCAGGGTGGTCTGTTCGTACGCCTTGCCGATGGCGAGGCCGGGGTTCTGCTCCGCCTCGTCGGCGGTGAGCGCCACATAGGTGGCCAGCACGTAGCCGGAGTACTCGGTGCGCTCGCCCCGCCGGAGCCTGTCCAGCGTGTCGAGGATGGCGATGGCGTAGTCGGCCAGGTTGACGTATTGCTGGTAGTCGGTGCGCTGCTCGATCTCCAGCCAGCCGGTTTCCTGTAGCCGCCTGAGGATGGCGCCCGCCCGGTCCCGGGGGCTGAGTGCCGCCCCGTCCTCCGCCTCCAGGTCCGCCTCGGTGATGGCTTCTGCTTCCAGGTAGGCTGCGGTGGCGTCGATGATCGCCTCGCGCGGGGTGCCGTACAGCTCCTGCTTGTGGAGGTCGTAGATGAGGAAGAGGACGTGCGCGTAAACCGCCCGGGCGGGTGAGGCCAGCACGCTGAAGAGCCGCTCGGGCAGCACGGCGAAGAGTTCCATGAGCACCCTCCCGTCACGCAGGTGTTAGGGAGGGTTTCGAGGGGAAGGGGGGTGAGTCCTGTTCGCAGGTTCGCCTTTCCCGATTGCTGGCCGGGAGCGCTGCGCCTGGCAAGGCCGGCCCTGACTGAACATGCTGCCTGGCACACTTGTTCATTGCCAGAAGGTCAGTCCGCACATGCGTTGAAGTGTTAGCAAGAGACACACACCAGGGGGTTCCAGCGCATGAGTACGAAGCTACGCAACGCGACCCACGGAAAGGTGCGCTCCCTGGCCTCCGCCCGGACGGACCATCTGGCGTGGACGCTGCGGGACAGGCTGAGGGAGCGCCTCCAGGGCGAGCAGGCGGCCGCGACCGTGGACTGGGGTCTGGCCCGCTTCTTCCCCGAGGAGATCTTCGAGGAACTGGAGCCCGAGACGTGCACGCTGGCGGCGGACTGGCTGGCCTTCGAGTTCCTCGCCCTTTACGGTGGCTCCCTGGCTCAGGAGATGGCCGAGGACGACCCGACGCTCACCGCGGACGAGCGGGCGGTCCTGCTCGCCTGGGCGGAGGGGGCCGTCCCGGGCTTCTTCCGCGTGATGGAGGCCTCCGAGCGGGAGGCCACGCTGAGCCGGATTCCCGATGAGGTGCCCTTTGTCGCCCGGACCCTCGGTGCAACAGTGGCGCCGGGCAACGTGGTGATGACCTGGCTGCTGCCGACCGGGCCGGCGCTCCACTTCGGCCTTCACACGGCGCTGCTGGATGAGCGGCTGACGGATGGGCTCCGCCACGTCCTCGACGTGGAGATGGCGCTGCTCCGGCGGCAGCGCCCCCGCGCTTCTTGGGATGACCTCTATCGCGGCCTGTGGCCGCGGATCATCTGGTACCTGTTCCTCCTGGGCAACGGGGCGGACGTGACCTGTATCAAGGCGCCGCCCGGCCCGTCCGCGCGCTGGGACGGCCTCCCCGTCGAGGGCGCGCCGGACTGGTGGCGGGAGGTGGCCACAGCGGTGCGGCTCCACGTGGACGCGGTCGCCCGCATCTCCGAGAACCCGCCCTACGGGGCGGAGCGCCTCTGGTGGGACGCCGCCCTGGCCCTGAACCCGCGCCGGTCCCGCCCCGACGGATGGGTGGCCGGGGTGCTCTACGTCTTCCGCCGCTACATCCTGGGCGACAGCCTTGTCACGCAGGCCGAGGTGGCAGGTGAGTGCGGCGTCTCCGTCGCCACCGTGGGCAGCCGCGCCCGCCAGATCGTGAAAGCGTTGGGCGCGGCGGAGTACGACCTCCGCTACGTGGACCTCCTCGCCCCGGAAGTGCGAATCCTGTGGGAACTGCACTGCCTCGGCTCGATCGGTTCCCTCGTGTACGGCGGCAGCGACCTGTCCAGCGTCCCCCCCGAGACCCGGCTGGCGCTCCACAGCATGCTGCGCGAGATGTCCCGGCGCCTCCGGGACTAGGGCTCAATGTCCACCCACCGCACCAGGTCGCCGGCGGTGGGGCGGCCGTCGTGCCGCCACAGCGGGTGCGGTTCCTGGACCCGCCCCACCGGCGCCACGCGGCTCACGCCGAGCCGCCCCAGCGCCCCGGCCAGGGCGAGGCGGTCGGCGTCGGGGCCGGCGAAGGCCACCGTCTGCAACAGCGGGGCGTGGGGGGCGGCCAGTGCCACCACCTCGTCCAGCCGGTCCACGGCGTACGTGTAGAGGAACCGGCCCAGGGGGCTGGGCCGGAAGTCCGGCTGCTCATGGTGGACGACCGCCCAGGACAGGTCGCCCGGGCTCAGGAAGCAGGCGTCGGCCGTGAACTCGGCCTCGTCGCGGGCGCCGCGCAGGGCGGCGGCCTCCTCCAGCGTGAGGCGCCCCCGCGGCATGCGCTCCTGCAGATCCGCCAGGGCATCGGCCACCGCCCGGGCGAACGCCGCCGGCGAGAGCGGTCCGCCCCGCTCCACGAACGCGATGTGCGGCGAGACGCAGCCCTGCTGGTCGTACATCGCCACGTCCAGGGCCAGGCGGGAGGCCGTCTCCGCCGTGGCCGCCGGGGCGGCGATGCAGGCGAACGAGAGCCGGTGCCCGTGGCCGACGAACCGGACCCCGTCAGGCACCAGGCGCCGGATGGCGGCGATGGACGGGTCCGACCCATAGGCGAGCACGGCCCCTGCCCTCCGGTAGGGGCCTGCTTCGTCGTGCGCCCAGCGGGCGACGTGGAGGCACTCCCCGAGGCTGGGGTCGACCTCCGCGACCGAGCGGGCGAACAGGGGGGGGAAGTCGGGCTCCCCGGCGGCCGGCCGCACGAGGCAGGCGGACTTGAGCGCCAGCCCAAGCGCGATGTCGAAGGCGGGGATGCCCGGCACGTTGCCCGAGAAGACGCAGACCAGCAGGCCGGGGCCGAAGGCCATCGAGCGGACGCCGCCCGGCCGCTCGACGAACCGGTCGAGGGCGCAGCGGCTGCCCAGGTCGGCGTCCAGCAGCTCCGGCAGCCCCCGGGCCCGCCGGATCATCTGGTCCAGCCCCTCCGCGACCATCGCCGGGGCGAGGCCCGTCCCCGCCGCGATGCGCGCCTCCGCCTCGCGGCGGACCGGGTCCGACCGGTCCAGCCAGCGGCGGCAGACCCGGTCCAGGGCGGCGAGGATCGCATCCACCGGCCGCTGCGCCAGGGCCCGCTGGGCGGCGGCCAGCCTCTCGTACACCGCCTCCGTCGTCACGCCCCGTCCCCTCCGGAAGACTGCTGGTTGGCCCGCAGGAACTCGTCCATCGCGATGGAGCAGCCCCGGGCCTCCGCCCCCGGCGCCCGGCCGAGGATCTCGAATCCGTCGGGGTACTGTACGCCAATGTCCTGGGTCAGCAGGAAGGCGCAGGAGTAGAGGTTGGCCAGGTCGGTCACGGCCACCATGCCCGGCTGGCCGGGCGGCACCTCCGCGAGGGCCTCGGGGTCGAGCATGCGGATTCGGACCCACTCGGGAACCGCCTTGCGGGGCGAGCCGCTCACCAGGGTCTGGTCGTAGCCGTTGGAGGACATCTCGCACATGCCGTACTGGTTGATGCAGATCACGTCGGGGCCCAGCGCCTGCCGGATGAGGCGGTAGAGTTCGTCGCGGGAGACCTCCCGCGACTTCCCCTTGAACCCGCCGGTCTCCATCACCCGGGAGCCGGGGGGCAGCTGGACGCGCAGGCCGCTGTCCACCAGGTGGACGAAGGCGAAGGCGGTCCCCAGCAGGGCGACGGGGCCCTCCGCCTGCCGCAGGGCGGCTTCCAGCGCCGACAGGCGCAGCCCGTGGCTGTCGATGTACCAGTCGAACTCTGCCGCAAACGCTTCGGCCTGCTGCGACAGGTACCAGGAGAGGGAGGAGCGGGGGTTCTCCGCGGGCGACTGGGCCAGCATCAGCATGGGCATGCGGGCGCCGTCGGGCAGGTCGGGCAGGACGAAGCGCCGGAAGACGGGGCGGGAGCACGCCCGGTAGAGGTCCAGGCGCTCGAAGTAGTGCCGGCCCCGCCGCTCGGCCCCCTGGGTGGTGCCGCTGGTCTCGAAGTAATGCGCCGGCTCGCCCTCGCCGCTGTAGATGCGGGCGTGCTTGAAAGCGGTGACGGGCAGGTGGGGGATCTCCCGCCAGTCCGTCACGGTCTCCGGCGTCTTTCCCCGGGCGTCGCAGTAGCGCCGGTACGGGGCGCACCGCTCGTACTGCCGGGTGAAGAGGGTGAGCGCGAGCTCGCTGAAGGCGAACGGGGCGCCGCTGAAGATGGATAGCAGTTGGGCAGCCAGAGGGTCGGACCAGGTCGCAGTCATGGCATGCACCCCTTCACAGTCTTTCCCGGAAGGCTCGCAAACAGGGAAGGCCGGGCGCTGCGCCCGGCCTCAGAACTACGCACACCAGGGTGAACGCAGTTTTGGTGACGCGGGTGTGTCTGCTACCGCGGGCATCCGAGACGCCGTGCCCATTATACCTTGTCCCGCCACGGGCTGCCAGTGCGTGCCACCGGACCTGGTCTGCCGGTCTGCGACACGGGCAGCCGGCACACGGGTGGCCATGCGAGAGGAACCCGTGTTATCCTGCCGAATTCTGACGATGAGACCATCCGAGGAGGGGTACGCCGTGAAGCCCTTTAGAGGCCCGAAGTTGACAGGCCCCAGCAGGGCGGTGCTCAGGTTCCTGGCCTATGCGGAAGAGCTGGACGAACAGGAGGCGCTGGAGGAGGCCCTTCTGACCACCCTGGCGCTCAGGACCACGCAGTCGCTCCGGATCGCGAACCTGGACCCCATCGACGGCGAGGACGGGAAGTACCTCGTCCAGGCGCGCTACATGGCCAACCTCCTGGACGAGAACGACCCGGCGTACCACTGGCGGATCACCCGGAACGAGGACGGCTGGTGGGAGCTGCAGCGGGCCGAGGCGAGCCTGGACGAGGAGCTGGAGTGGGAGCCCTGGCCCTGGGCCATGGCCGCCGTCGACTCGGAGTGGTCGGACGAGGATCTGGACGACGAAGAAGAAGATGACGAAGATGAAGACGAAGACGATGACGATGATGACGACGATGATGACGATGATGACGATGATGACGATGATGACGATGATGATGACGATGATGACGACGATGACGACGATGACGACGATGACGACGATGACGAGGACGTAGAGGGGTACGAAGACGAAGACGAGGACGAGGACGAGGACGTAAACGAAGACGAGGACGAGGACGTAGACGAAGACGAGGACGAAGACGAAGACGAGGACGAAGACGAGGACGAAGACGAAGACGAAGACGAAGACGAAGACGAGGACGCAAACGAAGACGAGGACGAGGACGAAGACGAAGACGAAGACGAAGACGAAGACGAAGACGACGGCGATGACGGCGACGATGGTGAGCCCGATGACAACATAGATCAAGACGCCGGAGTCCCGGAGGGCGGCACCGACGAGACCGCGGGTTGATGCCCCTGACCAGGCCGGAGACGAAAACCCCCGCCGGGGCACATGGCGGCGGTGCCCGTGCCGAGTCGCACGCCGCCCGGTCGTACCGTTCTTCACACAACGGAAACCCATCACGACGATACCCCCGTCCAACGACTGGAAGGGGGTATCACCATGATCCGGAAGCAGAACCGTCTCCTGGCTGCCCTGCTGGCCGCCGCACTGCTGGCCCTGCCCACCGGGGCCTGGGCGGCCGACGGGACGGTACCCGAGGACCCGGCCCTGCCCGCTGCGCAGCCCCAGCTGGCCGAGGTGAAGGTGAGCCGGGAGCAGGCCGTCGCCATCGCCCACCGGACCTTCGCCATCCCTGCCGAGCTGGGTGAGCCCAACGCCGGGATCAGCCAGGACGCGGACAGAGCCGTGTGGTCGCTCCGCTGGCAGAGCGACGAGAAGAAACCCGACCAGATCTACATCAATGTCTACATCGACGCCGTAAACGGCCGGGTGGTCGGGTACAGCACCTGGTCGACCGGCCCTGAGTCCCAGGCCCTCAGCTACACCCGGGACGAGGCCCTGGCCATCGCCCGGGACTGGTTCCAGAAGCTGGTGCCGGAGGAGCTGCGGCCCGCCCTGCGCTTCGTCGACACGGGGATGGCTGCCCGGTACTACGGCGGCGCCACGTACCAGTTCCACTGGGAGCGGGTGGAGCAGGGCTACCCGGTGATGGACGAGGGCGTCTCCATCGCCGTCGACGCCCGCAACGGCAGCCTGACCGACTACAGCCTGACCTGGAGCGAGGGCCGCTCCTTCGCCGCGCCCGGGTCGGTCCTCTCCCGGGAGAAGGCCGAGGCCGCACTGCGGCCGCACTTGGGCATGACCCTCCAGTACCGCTACTACACCAAGCGAGGTACCGATGAGGGCGAGTGGCGCCTGGTCTACGCGCCGCGCACCGGCCTGCCCTACGTCGACCAGGAGGGCCGGCTGCTGGACTACAACGGTCGCGTCGCTCAGCCCAACCCCGAGCCCAGGCTGCTGGATTCGCCCCAGAAGCCCTACCGGACGCCCACCAGCCCGCTGGACCGGGAGGCGGCCCTGGCCATCGCCGCAGCGGCGACCGGCATCACCGCGCCCCCGGCCTCCAGCTCCTACGACGAGACCGGGACGGACGTCAAGCGGCACGAATGGTCCTTCTCGTGGCGGACGGACGGCGTCGAGACCTATGCGACCGTCGACGCCCGGGCCGGCGTCCTGACGTCCCTGTACACCTGGTCCCGCGACGACGAGTCGCTGCGGGAGGGTGAGGAGCCGCCGGTCAGCCGGGCGGAGGCCGAGGCGAGGGCCATCGCGTTCGTGCAGAACAACCGGCCCGACCTCGCCGGCCGTATCCTCTACCTGCCGCAGCCCGAACGGGGTGACATGTACCGGAAGCCCGTCAGCTACGACTTCCACTTCGTGCAGCTGCAGAACGGGCTGCCGGTGGACGGCCGGGATCTGTCGGTGGAGATCGACGCCCGCACCGGCGCCGTGCGCTGGTACTCCGCCTACACCGAGGTTCCGGGGAAGGATGACTTCCCCGCCGCCGAAGGCGCGATCCGCGCGGACAAGGCCCTGGATGCCTACCTGGAGGCTAAGGGGATCCGCCTGGCCTGGGTGACCCTCTGGGATCCCGACAGGGAGGAGCGGCGGCAGCCGCAGCTTCTCTGGGCCTCGGACGACGTGCTCCCGCTCTCCGCCATCGACGCCCGCACCGGCGCTCCGCTGGACTGGGAGGGGCGCGACCTGATCGCGGCGGCCCGCCGGCCCACCGACATCGCCGGCCACTTCGCCGAGCGGGAGATCGAGCTGCTCTGGAGCCGCGGGGTCCTCGAGCTGGAGGACGGCAGGTTCCGCCCGGACGAGCTGGCCACCGCCGCGGAGCTGGCCCGCTGGATCGTGCTGGCGAAGGGCATCCAGCCCTATCCGGCCGCCGACTTCCGGGGCATGGGCGCAGGTTCGGCGCTCGCCCTGCAGCTGGAGGCCTCGAAGGATTCGCCCTACTTCGGCGCCGCCTTCCGGGCCGGCATCATGCGGCCGGAGGACTTCACCGAGGGGGTTGACCTGAACGGGCCGGTCTCCCGTGAGCTCTTCGCCCTCTGGGCTGTCCGGGCCATGGCGTACACGCGGGTCGCCGAGATGGAGGCACGCATCGCGCTGCCCTTCGCCGACGCCGAGCAGGTGGGCGCGAAGTACCACAACGCCGTCGCCCTGCTGGCCGGCTTCGGGATCATCTCCGGCGATGCGGAGAACCGGTATCACCCGCAGGCGGAGATCACACGGGGCGCCGCAGCGCAGATCCTCTATGCGGTGTCGGCAGAGCAGCGGTACTAGCAACGGGGGGTTGGTCGCAGGACCAACCCCTTCTGTACTCGCTCGGCCGGGTCCGGCAAAGCGCCCCGCGGTGGTTGCGGGGTAGCTTATTGGACAGCGGCGGATTGGACGTGGCGGCCCGGCGGCCGCGCGGGTCAGACGGCGCCGCGCCTGCAGAATTGCGACGCGGTACCCGTTGACCCTCACGTCGCGGCAGGGTGTAGACTAGGTCCAGCCGAGTGAAAGGAGTACAGACGATGCACATTACGGTCCATCCCATGATCGCCGCCCAGCGTGCGGTGCTCGACCTGCCGCAGGCCGAGCGCCGGGAGGCCATCCTCCGTCTGCTGGAGCCCTTCGAGCCCATGGTCCGGATCATGTTGCCCCCCGGCGTCGACCCCATCCACATGTTCGGCCTCATGCGCCCGGACGGGCCCGAGCAGGCCTACCGGCAGGCGCTGGACCGCCTCGAGGCCGCGGGCGCGGAGGAGGTCTGCCGGTTGGCCCTGGAGCGGGCGGCGGCGGCCATCGCCGCAACGGGCTATCAGATCCCCATCGACACGCTGCACTTCGGCCTCTTCCTCTGGGACGCCGACCCGGCCAAGGCGGCCCTGAACCAGGGTTACACAGGCTTCGGGGGCATTCCCGGCTACGTGATGGTCAACATCTGGCCCGATGACCGGAACCTGCCCCGGCTCGGCGCCTGCGTCGCCCACGAGTTCAACCACCAGGTGCGCCTCTTGGTGGAGCCCTGGCGCATGGACATCTCGGTGGCCGAGTACATCGTGATGGAGGGCCTGGCCGAGTCATTCGCGGCCGAGCTCTACGGACCCGACGCCATCGGCCCGTGGGTGACGGAGGTCCGGGGCGGCAACCTGGAGACCGGCCGGCAGCTGATCGCCCGGGCCCTGGATGTCCGGGGGTTCGGCGAGGTGAGCAGCTACATCTTCGGCGACGAGGTGGCGGCTGCGTTCGGCGGCAAGCCCAAGGGCGTGCCCACCCACGCCGGGTACGCCGTCGGCTACCACCTGGTGCAGGCCTACCTGCGCCGGACCGGCAAATCGGCGGCGGAGGCGACGCTGGTGCCCTCGGCCGAGATCGTGCGGGTCGCCGAGTACTTCTGAATAGACGTCCGCCCCGGTGACCGCTCGCTGTCACCGGGGCGGTTGCTCTGTGCGGATGGGCTTGGCGGGGCGCAACTGTGCTGAGGAATACCTCCCGAGGTAGCGGACGCCTGGCGACTCAGTCGAGACTGTCAGGAAAAAGCACACTCCCGCCGCGCCGGCGACTTGTTCCTGACACTCACCGTATCGATCGACGAACCACATCGCCGACCTCCGACTATTTCGCCCCGCCCGGGCGCATGCCAGCGCCGGGCGGGGCGCAACTGTGCTGAGGAATACCTCCCGGGGTAGTTGATGCCTGCCGACTCAGTCGGGACTGTCAGGAAACAGCACCCCACGCCCCGCCTGCGGCTTTTTCCTGACACTCGCCCTCCCGCGCCCCGGATCGGTCCCCAACCACATCGCCCACTCGCAGCCTCGCGCCCCGGCTCGGTCGCCCAACCACATCGCCGACCGCCGCCTGTACCCGCCCCGCCCGGGCGCATGCCAGCGCCGGGCGGGGCGCAACTGTGCTGAGGAATACCTCCCGGGGTAGCGGGCGCCTGCCGACTCAGTCGGACTGTCAAGAAAAAGCACCCCACGCCCCGCCTGCGGCTTTTTCCTGACACTCGCAGCTTTGCGCCTCCGTATCGGTCGACGAACCACATCGCCGACCTCCGAGTGCACCGCCCCGCCCGGGCGCATTCCGGCGCCGAGCCGGGCGCAACTGTGCTGGGGAATCCTCCCGGGGTGGTGGGCGCCTGTCGACTCAGTCGGGACTGTCAAGAAAAAGCACACCCCGGCTGCGCCTGAGTCTTTTCCTGACACTCGCAGCCTCGCGCCCCGGCTCGGTCGCCCAACCACATCGCCGACCGCCGCCTGTACCCGCCCCGCCTGGGCGCATTCCGACGCCCGCCGGGGCGCAACTGTGCTGGGAAATACCTCCCGGTGTAGCGGTAGCCTGCCGAGCCGGTCGGGACTGTCACGAAACAGCACACTCCCGCCGCGCCTGCGACTTTTCCTTGACACTTACCCTCCTATGCCTGGGCCCCCACTGGCAATGTCGACACTGCCACAGGAAAAATCTGATATCCCTAGCAGGAGATGCCTTCCCCTTGCCGAACATATATTCTGGTGATGCCTCATGGAAATCCAGATCCGGCCGGGACAGGTCAAAGTTCCCAGGACAATTATCCTTAACCCCGGCCTCACCCCCACCGCCAAGGTGACGTGGGCGGGATACCAGTTGCGGCCCCGCGGAGTCCGGGAACTGGCAGAGCTATCGGGGCTTTCCCGGACAGGTGCGCAGAGCGGTCTGGCCGTGCTGCGGAGGCTCAATCTCTGTCGGACTCTGCCGGTGCCTCAGCGACCGGGTAGCTGGGCAGCCATCCCCGTGGACCTGCTCAGGAGTCACCTCCCCGCACAGGCGAAGGTCATGTACGCGACCGTCCAACTACTGCCCGGTTTCCAGGAGTCCACGGTGGCAGTCACCTACGATCAGCTCTGCACTGTCACGGGTTGCTGCCTCAATACGGTCAAGCGCGCGCTGGACGTGTTGCGCTCGCACGGCTGGATCGGGATAACGCGTCCCGGACGGTACGGCTCCTTCTTCATCACCGTGATCAATCCCCACGCGGAGTCACAGGCGAGAGCCGTTGCTCAGGTAACCCGTCGACTGGACAGGGCCAAGTACCGGGGAGAGGCCTTGATGCGAGAACTGCTCACGATTGCGGTGGATCGCGACGATTACGAGGACGACGCCTCGCCGGGTTTCCTCATAAACCCCTATACCATGGAACGAATGCGGATCGACCGAATCTACTGGCCGGACGCGGGGTTTGAGTTCAACGGTCCCCAGCACTACGTCCCCACGGAGCTTTTCCCCAGTTTGGAGCAGGTGCGGTACCAGCGGGCCAGGGATCTGATGAAGCAGGCCATCTGCCAGCAACGGGGAATCCAGCTGGTCCTGGTTCACAGCGAGGACCTTTCGCTGAGCGGCATCCTGAGGCTGATACCGGACCGCCTCCCCCGCCGTTGCCTGGATGGCCAGGAGATGCTGGTCGCCTACGTGGAATCGCTCTGCCGTTCCTACCGGCAGCGCGCTCCTCTGCCCCTGCCCAGGCCAAACCAAGCCCCCCTGGGAGCTGCACCCCGGGGGACCAACTAGACCACCGACCTCCCAATCGTGCCATCGGTCGGGCTCCTGGGGCAGTGGGACGCGGCCTGGGCGGCGTTCGGAGACGTTTCTTAGGCAGTTCTAAGGTTCCTGTAAGCCTATTTTCATCTTCCTTTGCCACCATTTCTGTCGGGATTTCCAACACTGCCGGCATCGTCGCGCGGGAGCGCCCGATCGCCCGCCCGACGCTCCCCGCAGCGATGCCCCACATCGTTGTGAGGTGAGGACTCGATGTCGTTCCGCATTCCACGCTGGGGGATCATGCTGGCCACGGCCGCATTGGTCCTCCTTTACGTTGCCCCGCCCGCCGCAGCAGCTGCCCTGACGCTCTCGACCCGCTATCCCGGCATCGTCGTCAAGCCGGGCGAGCAGCTCACCCTGACCCTCAACCTGTCCGGCGGCGCGGGCGTGGCCGACCTGGCGGTGGTCGAGCTGCCCGAGGGCTGGGAGCAGCCCACCTTCCGGGGCTCGGGCTACCCCGTGAACCAGGTCTACGTCGCCCCGGACAGCAGCGAGACCGTGACGCTGAACCTGCCGGTGCCCGAGCGGGCAGCGGAGGGCACATACCGGGTGGTCCTGGCTGCGTCCAGCGGCGGCGAGGTCGCACGGCTGCCGCTGTCCATCACCGTCGCGGCCACCGCGACCGGGCGGGCCAGCATGAAGACCGACTTCCCGTCCATCCAGGCCCAGGCCGGCACGACCTACACCTTCACGGTGAATCTCCGCAACGAGGGCGATATGGACGAGATGTTCGCCCTCACGGCCACGCCGCCCCAGGGGTGGGAGGTCACATTCAACGTGTCCGGCAAGCAGGTGGGCACCATCCCGGTGGAGGCCAACAGCAGCCAGTCCATCTCCGTGTCGGTGAAGGTCCCGGAGGAGCTGGAAGCCGGCACCTACACCGTGCCCGTCTACGCCCGGTCGGGCTCGGCTGAGGCCAGCCTCGACCTCGAACTGGAGGTGCTGGGCAAGTACGGCCTGCAGGTGACCACCCCCGACGGACGGCTCTCCTTCGATGCGGTGGCCGGGCGCAAGAACGGCGTCACCCTCGAGGTCAAGAACACCGGCACCTCGCCCGTGACCAACATCAACTTCTCCTCCACGCTGCCGCCCAACTGGTCGGCCACCTTCTCGCCGGAGTCCATTGACAGCCTGGCGCCCGGCGAGAGCCGGCAGGTGACGGTGGAGGTCACCCCCAACAGCAAGGCGCTGGCGGGCGACTACCTGCTGACCCTGCGCGCCCGCAGCGGCGACTCCCGGGCTGTGGACAGCGCGGACTTCCGGGTGGCCGTGCAGACGCCCACCCTCTGGGGCCTGGCGGGCATCGGCGTGCTGGCCGCGGTGGGCGGCGGGCTCTACTGGGTCTTCCGGACCTTCGGCCGGAGGTGAGGCCGGTGGCTGAGACCGTGATCCAGACCCGCGGCCTGGTGAAGCGCTACGGCGACTTCACCGCCGTGGACGGCCTGGACCTGGAGGTCCGGGCCGGGGAGGTCTTCGGCCTGCTGGGTCCCAACGGGGCCGGCAAGACCACGACGATCCTGATGCTGCTGGGGCTGACCGAGCCCACCGAGGGCTCGATCCGGGTGCTGGGCCACGACCCCGTGCGCGAGCCCATCGCCGTCAAGCGCATCACGGGCTACCTGCCCGACAACGTCGGCTTCTACGACGAGCTGACCGGCCGGCAGAACCTCTTCTACACCGCCGAGCTGAACGGGATCGCCCGGCGCGAGGCCGCGCCGGAGATCGACCGGCTGCTCGGGCGGGTGGGGCTGGCCCACGCCGCCGACACCCGGGTGGGGGCCTACTCCCGGGGCATGCGGCAGCGGCTGGGCGTGGCCGACGTGCTCCTGAAGAAGCCCCGCGTCGTGATCATGGACGAACCGACCCTGGGGCTGGACCCCGAGGGTGCCCGGGCGTTCCTGCAGCTGATCCGGGAGCTGGCCGACGAGGGCATGACCGTCCTGCTCTCCTCGCACCTGCTCCACCAGGTGCAGGCGGTCTGCGACCGGGTGGCCATCTTCGTGAAGGGGCAGATGATCGCCTGCGGCCCCGTGGAGGAGCTGGCCGAGCAGGCCCTGTCCGGTGAGCCCCTGCGGCTGGAGGTGGAGTTCTCGCCCTGTCCGCCGGAGCTGCTCGCCGAACTGGAGCGGCTGGACGGTGTGGAGTCGGTCCGGCGGCTCGAGGAGGGCGAGCACCCAGGCGGCCCTGCGCCAGCCGGAGGGGTCGTGCGGCTGGAGCTCGTCTGCCGGAAGGAGCTGCGGCCCGAGGTGAGCCGGCTCGCGGCCGCCCACGGCGCAGCGGTGATGCACCTGAGCCAGGTGGGCCGCAGCCTCGACGACATCTACCGGCGCTACTTCGCCGAGGGAGGTGAGGGCGATGGCGGTTCTTCCAAGGGTGCAGCCTAGGGCCTGGCTGGAGCGGCTGCGCTCCCGGGCCGAGGCGGGCAGTGGCCGGGGGACCGGCGGGAGCGGGCTCGCCGCCGTGGTGCGCAAGGAGTTCGCCGACCACGTCTCCGGCTGGCGCATGCTGATCCTGGTGGCGCTCCTGGTCGTGACAGGGCTGGGTTCGCTCTACACCGCCGCCCAGACCATCCGGGACGCGGTGGGGCTGACCGCCGCCATCCCCGAGTTCGTCTTCCTGCGGCTCTTCACGGGCGGCTCGCCCCAGCTCCCGCCGCTGACCGCCTTCGTCACCTTCCTGGCGCCGCTGCTGGGCATCGCCCTCGGGTTCGACGCCGTCTGCGGGGAGCAGAACCGGCGCACCCTGAGCCGGATCCTGGCGCAGCCCATCCACCGGGACGCCGTGATCAACGGCAAGTTCCTGGCCGGCGTGCTGGCCATCGTGATCACCTTGACGGCCCTGCTGGCCGGGGTGGGCGCCCTGGGGCTCCTGATGCTGGGCGTCCCGCCCACGGGCGACGAGGCGCTGCGCCTCGTGGCCTACGGCGTGCTGACCACGATCTACGTGGCCTTCTGGCTCGCCTTGGCCATCCTCTTCTCCGTGGTCTTCCGCCAGGCGGCCACCTCGGCTCTGGCCTCGATCTCGGTCTGGCTGTTCTTCAGCGCCTTCTGGGACATGCTCGTGAACCTCGCCGCAGGCGACGACCCGGTGGGCCTGGGGCTCTGGCTCAGCCGCATCTCCCCCAGCTACCTCTACAGCGAGGCGATTGTCACCCTGCTCAACCCGCTGGTACGGACGCTGGGCCCGGTGACGCTGGAGCAGGTGCTCGGCGCCCTGGAGGGCGTGCTGCCGGTGGGCCAGTCGCTGGTGCTGGTCTGGCCGCAGACGGTGGGGCTCGTGGCCCTGACCGCGGTCTGCTTCGCCATTTCCTACATCCTCTTCATGCGGCGGGAGATCCGTGCGTGATGGCCGCCGAGTGAGGGGAACGTGCCGGTGCGCCCGGGGTTTCCGCTGCTGCGGGAACCCCGGGCGCCCTTTTGCCCCGCCGGCCCAGGCGGGCCAGCCCCATGTGCCCGCCCGCTCTTGATGCACGAAGATTGCATATAGTACAGTAAATGTCCGGGGCAAGGCAGAACGGGGGGGATGAACCTGGGAACGGAGACCGGAATCCACGTGGTGTTTGGCTCGGGGCCGGTCGGCATGGCCGTGATGCAGGAGCTGCTCGCCCGGGGAAAGCGCGTGCGGATGGTGAACCGCTCCGGCCGCGCCGACGTGCCCCCGCCGGTTGAGGTGGTCCGGGCGGACGCGACCGATCCGGTGACTGCGGGTCTGGCCTGCCGCGGCGCCGAGGTGATCTACCACTGCGCCAAGGCCCCCTACACCGAGTGGCCCGAGAAGTTCCCGCCGATCATGGACGGCATCATCAGGGCAGCCGCGGACGCGGGGGCCAGGCTGATCTACGCGGACAACCTGTACATGTACGGGCCGGTGGACGGGCCCATCACCGAAGCGCTGCCCTACCGGGCCACGGGGCGCAAGGGACGGACCCGGGCGCAGATGGCCGACGCGCTGATGGAAGCGCACCGCGCCGGCCGGGTGCGCGCCGCCATCTGCCGCGCCTCCGACTTCTTCGGCCCCGGCGTGCTCCACTCGGCGATGGGGGAGAGGGTCTTCGGCGCCGCGCTGGCCGGCAGGCCGGCGGAGCTGCTGGGCTCCCTGGACGTCCCGCACACCTACACGTACATCCGCGACTTCGCCAGGGCCCTGGTGACCCTCGGCGAGCGGGACGAGGCGCTGGGCCAGGTGTGGCATGCGCCCAGCGCCCCGACCATCACCACCCGGCAGTTCCTCGAGATGGTCTTTGCCGAGGCCGGGGAGAAGCCGCGCTTCCGGGTGGCACCCAGGGCGTTCGTGGCGCTCATGGGGCTCTTCAACCCGACCATTCGGGAGCTGAAGGAGATGCTGTACACCTTCGAGCGCCCCTACGTGGTGGACCACAGCCGGTACGCCCGGGCGTTCGGCGACCACTCGACGCCGCACCCGGTGGCGATCCGGGAGACCTTAGACTGGTACCGCAGGCGAGACGCGTCCAACGTGGCCGCGCCGGGGAAGGCGGCTGACGGGGCGTGACCCGCCACCGGCGGTCGCGCCGTCGCCTGGACGCGTTACATCCGGGCGCCGGGCAGTCGGGCATCAGGCCCCCGGATCCACGATACCCGTGCACGGATGGGCGTCGCGACCCCGGGCGCGGCGCCGCATCCAGGTGCCGCCAGCTTGCAGGGCCGGTACGGAACAGACCAATCCGGGCGCCCACGAGGGGCGCCCGGATCTCGCGTCTCACCGGCTGCCCTGCCGCCGGGCCAGGGCGGCCATGCCCAGGGCGGCGGTGAGCAGGCAGCCGATGAAGCCCACCACGCCGGGCCAGCCGAAGCGCATCCAGCAGAGGCCGGCGGTGGTCCCCGCGATGCTGGAGCCCAGGTAGTAGGTGAAGAGGTAGAGGGCGGAGGCGGCGCCCTTGTCCTGCACGGCCCGCTGCCCCACCCAGCCGCTGGCGATGGAGTGCGCCCCGAAGAAGCCGAAGGTGAAGACGGCGATGCCGGCGATCTTCACCAGAAGCCCGCCGGCGAGCGACACGGCGGCGCCGGCCAGCTGGATCGCGAGGCTCAGGGCGAGCATCGGCGCCCGGCCGTACCGGTCCGAGAGGCGGCCCATCCAGGCCGAGCTAAACGTGCCGGCCAGGTAGAGGACGAAGATCCAGCCCACCAGGGCGGCGCTGAGCCCGTAGGGCGGCGCCATCAGGTGGTAGCTGACGTAGTTGTACAGGGCGACGAAGGAGCCCATCGTCAGGAAGGCGATCAGGTAGAGGCTGCGCAGCAAGGGGTCGGAGAGTGCGTGCAGGAGCGACCCGACCAGGCGCCGCGGCTGCAGCGGCTGGGCCCTGAAGTGGCGGGACGGGGGGAGGGTGCGGGTGAACCAGAGGGCGCAGGCGAGGCTCAGCACGCCGATGCTGCCCACCGCGGCCCGCCAGCCCCAGAAGTCGGCGACGGTGCCGGCGATGATGCGCCCGCTCAGGCCGCCCACGGAGTTGCCCGCGATGTAGAGCCCCATCGCCGCCCCCAGGTGGCGGACGTCGATCTCCTCGGCCAGGTAGGCCATGGCGGTGGCGGGAAGTCCGGCCATCACCAGGCCGTGCAGGAAGCGCAGGGCCAGGAACGGGCCGAAGGTCGGCGCGAACGCCGCCGCCACGCCGATGACGCCGGCGCCCAGCATGGCGAAGGTCATGATCGGCTTGCGCCCCAGGGAGTCGGCCAGGGGTCCGACCAGCACCTGGGAGAGGGCGAGGCTCATCGTCGCCACCGACACGGAGAGGCTGGCGTGTGCGGGCGAGATGCCGAAGTGGTCGGACAGGAGGGGCAGGATCGGCTGGGTGACGTACAGGCTGGCGTACACCGCCAGCGCACCGAGGAACAGGGCCAGGGTCACCCGTCTGTACTCCGGGGTACCTTGCTGGATGCGGGTCACTGGGCGGGCCTTCTTTCGTAATGTTTTACGATGTGATAATACGTCATCCGTCAGGAGTTCGCCATAGTTCGGTGTTGAGCCGCCCGCTGCAGGCAGTGACCCGCCTTCCACCTACCGTTGTCCCCGCAGGATGGCGAGAGCCGCTTCCACGTCCGGGTCACGGCCGGCCGCGATGTCGGCGATGGTCAGCTGGACCTCGATGTCCGGCCGGGTGCCGTTCCCCTCCACCGGGGTCCCGTCGGGGAAGTACTCGATCCAGCGGGAGAGCCGCACCCTCGCCCCGCCGGGCAGCGTGAAGATCTCCGGGTTGGCAGAACCCGCACCCGTGGGGCGGCCGACGGTCGTCACCCGGCCGGTGCGGGCCAGCCCGCCGACGAAGAAGTCGTTGGAGCTGTAGACGCCCTCGTCGATCAGCAGCACCACCGGGCCGGTGTAGGTCCAGGGTCCCCGGGGCTCCACGTAGTGGGGCATCAGGGGGGTCCAGAACGGGTACATGCGGAACCGGAAGCGGCTGAAGAGCTGCCTCTCGGCGAACAGGCGGCCGGCGACCTGGCTGGCCAGCCTGTCGTCCCCGCCGCCGTTCCCCCGCACGTCGAGGATGAGTCCGGGCGCGCCCCTGAACCGCTCCAGGGCGGCGTCGAAGGCGTAGGCGGCGTCGCCTGTCCACATGTGGATGCGGATGTACCCGAATCCCTCGATCTCCCGGGCGGTGACCTGCGTGGGCTGCGGTCCGACCGTGGGGCTGTCCGGCTCGGGCTCGGGCCGCTCCAGTACCACGGTGTACTCGCCCCCGTCAGGCCGGAGGAAGGTCGCCGCCACGGCGCTGCCGGGCGGACCGGTGAGCAGGCTCCGGGCGATGCGGCGCTGGCGCCGGGCCTCGGTCGCCTCGCCGATGTACGGGCGCAGCTCCGCTGCCACCTCGGCCACGGGGCGGCCGTCGATGGCGGTCAGCCGGTCGCCGGGCGTGACCCGGTCCGCCAGGGCCTCGCCGACCTCCAGCACCACGTACTGCTCCTCCACCCAGCCAAGAGTGAGGGGCGGGGTGGTCACCGGCTGCTGTCCGGGGTAGGAGACGAGGCGGGAGTGGCCGTCGTCGAGCGAGGCCACCATCCGCTCCAGCACGCGGTAGAAGGCGGCGTCGTCGGGCGCCGCCTTCGCCTCGGGCCAGTAGGTCGCCCGGCGGGCTCTCCAGTCGATGCCCTTCAGCTCGAGGTAGGAATAGTTGCGCTGAACAGTCGTCCAGAGCGCGTCGAAGATCTCCCTGCGCTGCTCAGGCGTGAGCGGGCCTTCCCAGACGGGCTGGGGCTGTGCGGAGTTGACGGCGACCCGGTACAGGGAGAAGCCGAGAACCCCCAGCACGACCAGGAACACGACAGGGACGGCGAGCAGGACCAGCACCCAGCGGCGACGGTACCAGGGCTTCCGGACGGTTGGAACCATGGCGAGCCTCCCGAAAGTATCGTCTGGTACATTCTTCGCTGCTGAACTTTCCCATCCTTCACCCGCCTCCCGGCGTGGCCGGTCACGATCCGAACGGCTCGATCAGCACCTCCATCACCCCGCCGCAGACGGCCCCTTCGTCCAGCGCGGGGTCGTCCAGCAGGTCCACCTGCTCGACTACGGGGCGCCCCTCGTCCAGGGCGGTGAGGGCCGCCAGGCGGATGCGGTTCTCGCCGCAGCCTCCCCCGACCGAGCCGGCGATGCGGCCGTCCCGCCAGATGAGCATCTTCGCCCCCACCTCCCGGGGGCAGTGGCCGCGGGTGTGCACCACCGTGGCCAGCGCCACGCGCTCGCCCGCCTGCAGGGCCTCGTGGAGCTGCAGGATCGGATCCTCCACGGGCATCACCTCCGGCTCAGGTGTACCAGGGGCCTGTCCAGTGTCGAGAGCGGGGCGCCCGTGCCGCCCCTCCGGGAGGCGATCACCTCCGCGATCACGGCGATGGCGATCTCGCCGGGCGTCCGCGCACCGATGTCCAGCCCGATGGGCGCCCGCACCCTGTCGAGCCACGCCTCCGGCACGCCTTCCGCCAGCAGGGCGTCGCGCACGGCCCGGACCCGGGTGCGGCTGCCGATCATCCCGATGTAGGCCACGGGGGCGCCGGCCAGGGCGGAGAGGCAGGCGCGGTCGTGGGCGTGGCCGCGGGTCACGAGCACCACGTGGTGGCGGGGGCCCGGCGCCAGGGCGGTCAGCTCGGCCACGAGGGGTCCGCAGATCACCCTGCGGGCCATGGGGAAGCGGGAGGGGGAGGCGAAGGACGGGCGGTCGTCCAGCACCCAGACCTCGAAGCCGGCCAGGGCGCCGGCCGCCGCCACCTGCTGCCCCACGTGGCCGCCGCCCACCACCAGCAGCACCGGCGGCGGCAGGTGCGCCTCCACGTACACCCGCACGTCGCCCTCGGGCAGCCGGAGCCATCGGCAGCCCGTCTCACCCTGCTCGAGCATCTCGGCGGCCAGTCGGGCCATCTGGGCCGCCAGGGCGGGCCCGCCGCCCGGGAGGGGGGAGTGCAGCACGGCGTCAGCATGCAGGATCTCACCGTCTCCCACCAGCACGGCCGCGCCCAGGAGAGCCGGCGACGCGGCGTCCGGCCGCCGCTGGCGAGCCGGCGACCAGCCCACCACCTTCGCGACGGCGGCCGGCCGCCCGGCGGCTACCTCTCGGGCCAGGTGATCCAGGTAGGTCATGGCGCTCACGCTCCCCTCTTCCGATGCGACAGGAAGGCCAGCGCCCGCCGGTAGGCGTCGGGCGTGTCCACATCCAGCAGGACCTCGTCGGTGGGCACGGGCACCTCGGCCACCGCCTCGGGGTACCGGGTGAAGAGGCCCCGCAGCCCCTCGTCGGCTGGGAGTGCCAGCAGCGGCCCCAGGAGGCTGCGGTCCACGCAGATCGGGTGGCCCCGGCGCCCGGCGAAGGTCGGCACCGTGATGCCCCCGCCGTGCCCCGCCAGGATTCCGGCCACCGTCCCGGGGGTGATCAGCGGCTGGTCGCCAAGGGCGATGAGCACCCCGCCGGAGGGCGGCGAGGAAGTCCCGGCCTGCTGCAGGGCTGTCCCGGTCTGCTCCGGCGGCGCCTTCCCGGCGTTCGGTGACGACGTCCCGGCCTGCGGCAGGGTTTCCCCCGGCTGCCCGAGGGCAGCCGCGGGCTGCTCCGGGGTTGATGCCCCGACGTGTGCCGCGCCCCGCTCGGCCTGCAGCAGGGCCGCCACCCCGGCCTGCACCGAGGTGAGCATTCCCTCCCGGTAGCGGGGGTTGTCGACCACGATCACCCGGGGTGCATCAGCCAGCGAACCAAGGGCAGCCCGGTGCGCGTCCGCCCTGTGCCCCAGCACGACGGCGACCTTGCTCACCGGGGCGGCCAGGAGCGTGCGGATCACCGCCTCCAGCACCGTCGCCCCACCCCAGGGCAGGAGCATCTTGGGTTGGCCCATCCGGCGCGACTCCCCGGCCGCCAGCACCACGGCGGTCGCCATGGGCGCGGCCCCGGCCACGGGCATCGAAGACAGCTCGTGCATGACCGGCAGCTCGTGCATCAGACGGTCACCGCCCGGTTCAGCCAGGCCATGAGGCCCGGCGCAGTCTCGAGGGGCACGAGCACGACCCGCGGGTCGGCCTCCACATCCCCCTCCGGCCAGGTCACCGTCGCCCCGCGGCTGAAGAGCCCCCAGACGGGCACCCAGTCCAGCCCGGCGTCCGAGCCGGAGAGCGTGCGGACGACACGGGCGGCCGGCAGCCCCTCCGCCCAGGCCAGGTCCGCGCCGCCCAGCAGGGCCTGCCTCACCTGCCCGGCCGCGATGGCTGCCCGCAGGCGTTCCGGCTCCTCCAGGTACAGGGGGAACCTGCCGCAGACGGGCGCGAGCGCGGCGAGGGCGTCGTTGCCCAGCGCCGCCCAGACGGGCTGCGGGTGCAGGTCGGCGGGGTGAGCGTCATGCCCGTCCCCGCCATCGCTGTGGTCAAAGCGCACCAGGGCCGCCCGGCGGTAGCCGCCCACCGCCAGCAGGCGCCCGCCGGGCAGGCTGCGGTAGTGCGACCAGCCCGCCAGGATGGGGAGCCAGGCGAGATCGCGGGAGGTGGCCGGGCCCTCCAGGTCCCCGTGGGCGGGCAGCATCTCGCCGGTCAGCCCGAGTGCCCGGCACAGCGCGGCGGTTCCCTCGCAGGGGTAGCATGCGACGGAGGGGGGCGGACGGGCGGGTAGCTCAGCGGCCGCGCCCCGCTCTGCCAGGGCCGGATCCGTCTCCGGCCGTTCCTGAGCCATGCGTGTGGGTAGCGCTGCCCCCGGGGACAGTCGCTCGGCCAGCCCCGGGCGGTGCGCCGCAGCCGCCAGGGCCCGCCGCCCGATGGCAGAGCCGACGCCCGGGAGCCCGGCGGCGGCTGGCCCGGTCGCCGGCGGTCGCGCCGCGGCCCGCTCGGGGCCGCTGTCCCCTCCGTTCGGATCGATCACCACGTCGAACCCGGTCAGGAGGGCCCGGACCCCGGCGGCGGCCGTCCGCCCGGCTTCCGACAGGGCCCGGAGCCGGTCGCGCTCGCTCACTGCGGCGTCCCCCCGCCGCCGGGGCTGGGCTCGGGCGACGGGTGGGGCTCGGCCGTGGGGCCGGCCCAGCTGCCGGCCGACTCCCGCAGGAGCTCCTGGTACCACCGCCCGTGGAC
This sequence comes from Symbiobacterium terraclitae, assembly GCF_017874315.1. Lineage (NCBI taxonomy): Bacteria > Bacillati > Bacillota > Clostridia > Eubacteriales > Symbiobacteriaceae > Symbiobacterium > Symbiobacterium terraclitae. The sequence continues at coordinate 50,421 of NZ_JAGGLG010000022.1, forward strand.
CGCCTGCACGTAGGCGAGGCTCACCCTTCCCGTGAACATCGAGCGCAGCAGCGGCCAGTTGGTGCGCACCAGCACCACCGCGGCCACGTGAACGAAGAGCATGACGATGGTGCCCACGAAGGCCCAGTCGTGGATGCGCGTGGCCCAGAGGATCACGCCCCCCGGGAGCGGGTAGGCGTAGCGCACGGCCTTCAGCAGGCCGGTGGCCACCACCGCCAGGGACACCAGGACCCAGAGGGGGTAGGAGAGGAGCCGCTGCGTGGCCAGGTACTTGCCTTCGGCCGGGAAGCCCTGGAAGCCCACCGCCCGCTCCATGCCCCGCCGCCATCCGGCAGGCCACTGCAGGCCCGGGAACCCGAGGATCCCGCGGTCGCCCACCAGCCCGGCGTAGGCCAGCAGCTCGATGCCCGCGTCGCGCAGGGTCTCGCGGTCGGGCAGCAGACGGTGGCGGCTGGAGACGCCGGTGGTCAGGGCGTGCACGGCCGTGCCGCCCAGGCCCAGCAGGATGAAGGCGGCGCCGACGTAGTGCAGCGTGTAGAGGAGGGGAAGGGCGAAGGGGTTGGGCAGCCACGAGACGATGAGCAGGGCGCCGGAGCCCATCGCCAGCAGGAAGCCCAGGGCGTTCAGCCAGTGGCTGAGCCGGTGGCCCGGGGAGTGGCGCTCCACCTCTGCGCTGCCCGGCCGGATGCCGCGCTGCCGGCGGCGGTAGAAGGCGCCGCCGAAGAGCCCCAGGGCGATGCCGGCCGCCGTGACCAGGAGCGTGATGGACGCCCAGCGGAAGTTGAGCTGGAACAGGGTGCTCTGCGGTGCCCACGGCTCGGCCGCGGCGGCGCCCGATCGCCCGGCGACCAGCAACAGGAACAGGGTGGCGGCTGGCACGATGGCCCGGACGGCGTCCCGGCTGGTCCCGCCCGCCCCGTGCAGTCGGCCTGTCAGTCTTCTCATCCCGCACACCTCCCCTAGAGGATCTGCCGGTAGGTGACCTCGTCGGAGCGCCGGATGTCCAGGCAGAGGTGGTCGCTCTCGATGATCCCCAGCTGGATGGCGTGGTTGACCGGGCAGGCGCCGACGCAGGCCGGGCCCTCGGGGCGCCAGTGGCACATGTCGCACTTGGTGTAGACGTGCAGGTCGGGGTCGTAGAAGATCCGGGTGCCGGCGTGGGCCTCGCCGGAGACGGCCAGCACCCCCTCCGCCGGGAAGGGGCAGGAGGCTTCGCACTTGCCGCAGGCGACGCAGACCGACTCGTCGATGAACCGGGCCCCGACCCTGCCGTCGATGCGGAGGGCGTCGGCCGGGCAGACCACGAAGCACTCGGGGTCGGGGCACTGCTTGCAGGGCGAGGGCAGGTAGCCGGCGTTCCCCATCTGCGCGCCGGTGGCGATGACGATGCCCACCGGTGCCCCGGGCGGGGCGAAGACGTGGATGCGCGGAACCCCCGAGAGGCCCGCCTCCCGGTGCACCTGGCCGCAGGCGACCTCGCAGGCGCCGCAGCCCACGCACAGGGAGGGATCGGGGAAGATGACCCCCTCGGACAGGGGCGGCAGTTCGGTCTCGGCTACCGCCGCCACCTTCGCGGCGCCCAGGAGCGCGAAGAGGGAGCCGGCGGTGGCCGCCGCCGCGGTCAGGAACGCGCGCCGGCCCTCCTGCTGCACGGTCATGTCGGCTCCTCCTTTCCGTCAGTCGCCGAGGATCGCCCGGCGCATCAGCTCGGCCGCCAGATCGACCTTGTAGGCGTTGTGGGTCATGGGCCGCGCCCTGGCCAGCTCGGCGCGGATGGCGGCGTCCACCGCGTCCGGCGTGAGCTGCGCGCCGCGCAGGAGGCCCTCCGCCGTGTGGCAGCGCCACGGGGCGGGGGCGACCGCCCCCAGCACCAGCCGGATGTCCCGTATGGCCGTGCCCACCACCTGCAGCTGGCAGGCCACCGACAGGATGGCGAAGTCCCAGACCTCGCGGGTGCGGAACTTCAGCCAGGCCTGCCGTCCGCCGGCCATCGGCGGCGGGACCCGGACCTCGGTCAGGATCTCGCCCGGCTTCAGCACGTTCTCGCGGTGCAGATCCTGCCGGGGCAGCACGAAGAACTTCTCCAGCGGCATCCGCTTCGTGCCCTCCGGGCCCTCGATGATGACCTCGGCGTCCAGGGCGATGAGCGCCGGCGCCAGGTCGGAGGGGTGGACGATGAAGCAGCCCGCCCCGCCGAGGATGGCGTGGTAGCGGTTGTCGCCCAGCACCGCCGAGCAGTAGGTGCCGTCCCGGCGCAGGCACGGGGTGAGGGTGTTGCGGTAGTACCAGCAGCGGGGGCGCTGGCAGAGGTTGCCGCCCACGGTGCCCTGGTTCCGGATCTGCTGGGAGGCCACCCGGCTGGCCGCCTCGTGGAGCAGCGGGTAGCGCTCCCGGATCCCGGCGTGGTACTGGACGTCTGCGACGGTGGTGGCGGCGCCGATGCGCAGCCCGCCCTCGGGCGTCTCCTCGATGTAGGCCAGGCGGTCCACCGTCTTCAGGTCCACGACCAGCTCCGGCGTGACCACCCGGTTCTTCATCAGCCCGACCAGGTCGGTGCCGCCGCCGACGGGTACCCCCTGGTCGCCTGCCCGCTGGAGCGCCCCCACGGCCTGGCCGACCGACCCGGCGGCCACATAGCTGAAGCTCTTCACCTGCGCCACCTCACTTTCCGGCCGCCCGCAGGGCACGAAGCACGCGCGCTGCGGTGAGCGGCAGCTCGGTCACCACCACGCCCGTGGCGTTGTAGATGGCGTTGACGATCGCGGCGGCGGTGGGGATGCCCGGCGGCTCCGCCATGCCCTTGGTGTTGGTGTTGTTGGAGTGCTCGTCGATCTGCGGCACGATGATGGGCACCTGCTCGGGCATGTCAATGGCCGTGGGCAGCTTGTAATCGGTGTAGTTGCAGGTGACCACCACACCGGTGTTGGGGTCGATCACCCGCTCCTCGCTCATGGCGTAGCCCCGGCCCAGGGCCAGGCCGCCGTGGATCTGCCCCTCCACCAGGAACGGGTTGATCGCCCGGCCGCAGTCGTGGGCCGCCACCAGCTTCAGTACGCGAACCTGCCCGGTGCGGGTGTCCACCTCCACCTCGGCGAACTGGGCCCCGAAGGCCGTCACCCGGTAGTCGCTGGGGTTGGGGCCGCGGAAGCCCCCGCCGACCACGGCGTGGGTGAACCGTCTGGCGACGTTGGCCAGCGGCTCGGCGAAGCTGGGGTCGGTGCGGGACCGGATCACGCCCTCCTCCATGTAGAGGTCGTTCACGTCGCGGTCCATCAGCTCGCTGACCGCCTGGAGTACCTGCCGGCGGGCGTCGGCCGCGGCGTTGCGGATGGCGGGGGTGAGGGAGGGGGTGAGCCGGCTGCCGAAGGTGCCGTTGTCGAACACGCCCAGGGCGGTGTCGCCGTTGCGTACCTGGATGAGCGAGAGCGGTACGTGCAGCTCCTCGGCGCAGACCATCGCCATGGCGGTGGTGGCGCCCTCGCCGATGTCGTTGAAGGCCGACTGCAGGATGATGGAGCCGTCGGTGTTGATGATCACGTTGGCCGCCGAGGGCGGCCCGCCGCCGGCGCCCCAGATGAGCGAGCCCACGCCGATGCCCCGCTTGACGGGTCCGGGGTCCGAACCGGGGACCTTCCGCCGCTTCTCGGCCCAGCCGATGGCCTTGGCGCCCAGGTCGTAGGCCTGGCTCAGCCCCTTGCTGGAGTACGGGACCTTCGCCACCTGGTCGCCCCAGGGCGTGTCGTTCTTCTTGCGGAACTCGATGGGGTCCATGCCGATGGCGTAGGCCAGCCGGTCCATCACCGCCTCCAGCGGCGCCATGCCCTCCTTGTTGCCCGGGCCGCGCATGGCGGTGTTGGTCATGTGGTTGGTGTAGACGGCGTACTCCTCGGTGCGCACGTTGGGGCAGAGGTACATCTCGCGGGCGGGGATGCCCGAGTTCAGGGCGAAGCGGCCGCCCTCTGCGCCGGCGCTGACGTAGGCCTTCAGGTCGATGAAGGTCAGCGTGCCGTCCCGCTTGCAGCCCGCCCGGATCTTCTGCACGGTGTAAGGCCGGTGCCCGGTGGTGACGATCTCCTCCCACCGCTCGAGGGTGAGCTTCACCGGCTGGCGGGTCTTGCGGGCCAGCAGCGCGGTGATCACGTGGTACTTCTCCAGACCGGTCTTGGAGCCGAAGCCGCCGCCCATGTACTCCCGGAGCACCCGCACCTTGGAGCGGGGCAGGCCGAAGGCGCCGGCGAGGCCGGACTGGACGTTGGTCACCGACTGGGTGGAGTCGTACATCGTGAGCGTGTCGTCGGTATCCCACACGGCCACGCAGCCGTGGGGCTCCATGCAGCAGTGGTGGACGGCCGGCATGCGGAAGGTCTCCTCGACGACGACGTCGGCCTCCCGCTCCCCCTGGGCGACGTCGCCCCGCTCGATGATGCGCGGCCCGCCGCCCAGCACCTTGCCGTCGGGGTGGACCTGCGGGGCGTCGGGCTCCAGGGCCTTCTCGGGGTCCAGGACGAAGGGGAGCGGCTTGTAGGTCACCCGGATCGCAGCGACGGCGTCGCGGGCCACGTGCTCGCTGACCGCCGCCACGGCCGCCACCTCGGCACCCACGTACCGCAGGACCGGGTTGAAGACCAGCCCCTGGCCGGACACGGTGATCGGGTCGGTGTTGCCGTGGTGGATGACGGCCACCACGCCGGGGATCTTCTCGGCCTCCGTGGTGTCGATCTCCACGATCTCGGCGTGGGGGTAGGGGGAGCGGAGGATCTTGCACCAGAGCATGCCGGGCAGCTGCACGTCGGTGGTGTAGACGGCCTTGCCCGTCACCCTGGCGACTCCCTCGATGCGGGGGATGCGCTGGCCGACGATGCGCAGCTTCTCGTCAGGCCGCCATGGCTCTACTTCGTTCTCGGGCACCTCGACGATGATCTCGCTGACGTGCCCCTCGATCTCCACGCGGGTCTTGACGAACGGCATCGGCTCACCCCCCCTGGCGCTGCGCCTTCGCCGCCTGCAGTCCGGCCGCGATGATGCCCGGGTAGGCGCCGCAGCGGCAGATGTTGCCCGCCACCGCGTTCCGGATGTCCGCCTCCGTGGGGTCGGGCTGCCGCATCAGACACGCCTTGATGGACATGATCTGGCCGGCCGTGCAGTAGCCGCACTGGAAGCCGTCGCACTCGATGAACGCCTGCTGGATCGGGTCCAGCTGATCCCCCTTCGCCAGCCCCTCGACGGTGAGGACCTCCTTGCCCTGCATCTGCACCGCCAGCACGGAGCAGCTGTAGACGGCCCGGCCGTCCACCACCACGGTGCAGGCGCCGCACTCGCCCCGGTCGCACGTCACGTGCGTGCCGGTGAGGTGAAGCCGCTCCCGGAGCAGGTTGGCGAGGGTATCGCGGGTGTCGACCTCCACCGTGTACTGCTGCCCGTTGACGGTGAGCGTGACGGCCTGCATCACCGCCGGGCGGTACCCTCGGGCCGCAGGCGGCAGCTCCGCCGCCAGCGCCTGCCCCGACAGCCGGCCCCGGCGCCGGATCCGCACCCCGCCCAGCAGGCCGGACGCCGCCGCCGCCGTGCCGACCGCCTTCAGGAGCGTGCGCCTGGCGATCCGCGGCGGCCGCTGTTGCTGACGCATGACCCACCCCTCCCTCCTGTGTGTGGGCACCCTGTGCCTGGAGGGAATTCTATTCATTCTCGGCAGGAATCTAGACTATGTGCATCGGACGTGGATGATCGAGGCGAGAACGTGGTGGTTCGCTCCGGCCACCGGACGGTGGCCGGAGCGGGGCTGATGCAGCCAGGCGCACAGTCCTTCAAACGCAAACGGCAAGGAAATGAGCCACGCAGCCGAAGGGGGTGGCTCATTTCCTTACCGTTGGGGGCGGGTGACGGCAGTGACGGCTACTCCGGGGGGTATGTCGATCACCCTGTGGACGTGAGCATCGCCGGCAGCGACTACCCCGAGGGGCATGCCGAGCACTTCTCTGGGCACCTTCTGACCACCTGGACGGTGGCAGGGGAGGGGCCGAGGTGCCTGGCGGACAGTCGTTCAAACATGAACGGCAAGGAAATGAGCCACGCAGCCGAAGCGGGTGGCTCATTTCCTTACCGTTGGGGGCGGGTGCTGGCAGTGACGGCTACTCCGGGGGGTATGTCGATGACCTCGTGGACGTGAGCATCGACGGCAGCGACTACCCCGAGGAGCATGCCGAGCACTTCTCTGGGCATCTTCCGGCCACCTGGACGGTGGCAGGGGAGGGGCTGAGGTGCCACCCTTGGGCCTGAGGGAGGCCACTGCGGGCCATGAGCAGGGACTGCTCCTTCCCGACGTCCACGTCAACAAGAGGGGCTGACGTCCCAGATGACCTGGGGTCAGCCCCTTTCGCATGTGCTCGTCCCTACTTCACACTGGCCGTGCGGGTCGCACCGTTCCACTCCACCCTCAGGCCCAGGCTCTCGAAGACCCGAAGGGGCACCAGCACCCGGTCGTCGACCTTCGTCGGCGCAGCAGGCAGCTCCACGCTCTGCCAGCCGGCCGTGGCGGTGCGCGACCCGATGGTGAGGGAGACCTGGCGGTCCCCCCGCCTGAGGGCGACCCGGTCGCCGGCCTGGACGACCTCGGTGCCGGTCGCCGCGGCCACCTGCTCGAGGGGGACGGTCAGCGTCCCTTCCAACAGGGCGGGCTGGTAGTCGAAGGCCACGGGCATGCCGTCCACGGTGACCGTGGCGGCGGCCACCCGCACCGGCAGGGTCCGCTCCACCGACTTCCGCCCCAGGCTGTCGTAGGCCCGCACGGTGACCTGCACGGTCTCGCCGGCGTAGGGGCTGAAGTCTGCGGTCACGGCCCAGGGATCGCCCGTGGTGCTGCTGCCGGCGGGCTGTCCGTTGATCGCGTACTCGACCCGGCTGATGAAGGGATCATACGCCCGCACGTAGCTGCTCAGCTCCACCTTCGCCGCCGGCACCCCCGACTCCACGGCGTCCAGGTAGACCCGGTCCGCGGCGGCCCCCAGCTCGGAGAGGTAGTACGTGTCGGCGATGGCCGCCTGGTAGGTCTTCAGCACCCGCTCGTTGCCCGAGAGCAGGTAGTTCTGCTTCATGATGCCCTTGTCCTGGACCGAGTTCTTGGTGTCGCTGCTGAACCAGACCAGGGCCTTCACCCGCGGGTAGATCCGGGGCATGGCGGCGTAGAACCGCTGGATGTTCGTCAGGGCCCAGGGCTCCCGGCTCTGGTTGACGGAGTGGTCGTAGTAGCCCACGGCCCCCTCGACCAGCATGATGGGCTTGCGGTCGGCGTAGCGCTCGTAGATCTCGGCGAAGGTGTCGTGCAGCGGCCGGGAGTCGCGGGCCTTCCCGCCCTCGGCGACCGGGTCGAGGCTGTCGTCGTGGACGGCATAGGACGAGATTCCCACCCAGTCCACGTACGCATCGCCCGGGTAATAGAGGTCCATCGTGTTGGGCGGGAACCAGCTGGGGGCCCAGACCATGGCGACGTTGGGCGCCTCTTCCCGCATCACCCGCGCCACGAGCCGGAACTTCTCCTTATACAGCTCGGGGTCGCCGGTCCAGGGGACCCACTCGCCGTTCATCTCGCCGCCGAAGCGGAGGAAGATGGGGATTTCCGCCTCACCGAGCTCCCGGGCGATCCTGCGGAGAACCGGCCCGTCCACCACGGCCTTCAGCCCCAGGTCAGGCTGGAACGCCCACTGCAGCGCCCCGCCCACGGCCTTGATGGCCTCGATGTGAGAGCTGGCCGGGCCGTGCCCCTGGCTCCAGTTTCCGTAGAGCATGAAGATCGGGTGCTGCCGCCCGGTGAGCGCCGGTACGCCCTCAGTGTAGAAGGGCTTTCCGGTTTCCGGGTTGTGCACCTTCCGGTCCAGCTCGGCGTACATGCCCAGGTATGCGCCGGTCACGGGCTCGTGCTTGGCCCCTGTGTAGAGCCGCTTGCCGACGGCAGCCGCGGGGGCAGTGACGAAGAGGCGCACCTCGCTGCGTACCCAGTCGGCCTTCCGCTTGGCGGCGATGGCGGACTGCTCATCCGAGGGGATCCAGTAGACCGCCTCCTGTTGCCAGTACTGGGACGCGGTGTCCAGGTCGCCCAGTTGCGCAGTCAGCCGCCCGGCGTGGCCGTACATGAGGGCGGCGTTGATGCGGGCGCCGCCGTCACCTTTCTGCTCGGCCTCGGAGACGAAGTGCATGGCTGCTTCGAGGTAGAGATCTGCTGCTTCTTTCAGGTTCCCTTCCGCTTCCGCCGCCTGCGCTTTCGCGAGGGTCTGCCAGACGTTGGCGGCATCGGCCTTGGCCGGGACGAGTCCGGTGAGGAGGAAGAGCGAGAGCAGGACCGCCAGGGCCTTAAGTCGAGGCATGAATGGTTCACCTCTAGATGTTATGGTGTTATGAAGACAATATGGTCGTAAATGTTCGCTCCAGTTCCAACATCATCCTGCTTGCGCACTGGCGGAAATACGGACAGCGAACAGGGAATTCGCTGCCGGCGCAGCGGTGCCCCCGTTGCATGAGGGTCTTGACCTGTGCCGCAGGCAGGGCCCGGCCCGACCGGTTTGCGCCCGCCCGCGGGCGCGCCGGGAGTCAGGTGCCGCACCCCGGTGCGGCGCCCACCCGCTCCGTCCAAGAGCAGATCGGGCGCCCGGTGCTCCCACCGGGCGCCCGAGGACGCACGCATCCCGCCTACGTGAACGCAATCAGCCCCATGGCCGCCACCATGTAGACCGAGGCAAACTTGAACAGCTGGAAGTTCACGGCCACCGACGGGCGGATCAGGGCGTTGGCCGCCAGTCCGACCAGCACGGCCCCGAGGCAGGCCGCCACCCCGATTACCCCCCAGGGCAGCGCCAGCAGCCAGGTGGCGGCCAGCATGGTCAGGGCCGCCAGCAGCGTCGACCCGCTGATCACCCGCTGGGTAAAGCCCGTCCCGTGGGTGTTGGGAAAGACCGGAACCCCGGCCTCGGCGTAGTCCGCCGCGTATTTGATGCTGAAGGTCATGATGTGGGTCGGGATCCAGAGCAGCACGGCGAGGGCGAGCAGCAGGCCCACCAGGTCGACGCGCCCGAGGGCGAGGGTCCGGCCCGCCAGGGCCGGCATGCCTCCCGAGATGCCGCCCCACAGCACCGACCACGGCGTGCGGCGCTTGAGCCAGACCGTGTAGACCACGGCGTCCAGGAACCAGCCGGCCAGCACCACCAGGCCGAAGAGCGGGGCTGTCGCGAAGGCCCAGGCGAGGCCGGTCCCGCTCAGGATGGCACCCAGCGCCAGCACCGCGGCCGGCGAGAGGCGTCCCGCCGCCAGGGGGCGGTTCGCCGTGCGGGACATCTTCCGGTCGATGTCCCGGTCGTAGACCATGTTCAGCACGGTGGCGCCGCAGATGGACGCGAGCAGCGCCCCGGTCAGCGGCGCCCAGTTGCCGCGGGCGGGTTGGGCCACGCTGGCGTACCCCGCGACACCCGTGAACAGGAGGAGCGCCGTCTGTTTGCTCTTGATGAGGGACCAGAGGTCGCGCATGAGCTGCATCGCGGTTCCCTCCCAGGCATGTCCCGGTCACTGCGCGTACCGGCCGAAGCGGAAGCCCACGTTGGAGCCGGCGTGGCGCGGACCGGCGTTGGTGTCGCCGACGTGTGCGGCCGTCACCGGACGCACCGGAAGCCCACGCTGGGGCTGGCGTGCTCCGGTTCGGCGCTGTTACGGCTCCAGGTGCGCAGGTCGTAGGCGTAGCTGGACTTGCTGCCGCCCCGCAGGTAGCGGTAGTGCGTCATCGGGTAGTCGTCGGCCGTCCACTCGGCCACGTTGCCCGCCATGTCATACACCCCGTAGGGGCTGGCGGCGTCCACGGTCTGGAAGTCGCCGTGGCGCTCTCCGTTGTAGAAGCCGACGGGCGTGGTGTCGCTGTACCCCTCCGCCGTCTCGAAGGGATCCCGGCTGTGGTAGTAGTTGGCGTGCCGGGGCGTGATCTCGTCGCCCCAGGGGTAGGCCCGCTCCGTCGTGCCCTTGGCGGCCTTCTCCCACTCGGCCTCGGTGGGCAGCCTGCCGCCCACGGACTCGCAGTAGGCCCGCGCGCCGAACCAGGTGACCATCGTGACCGGATGGTTCTCGTAGCCCGACACCACGGCGAAGCCGTCGCCGTCGGCGACAATGCGGTCAGCCGGGTCGCCCAGGACGTAGTGCGGGTAGTCGCCGGGCGGGTACTCCTTCTCGTGCTTGGCGCCGTGGAAGGGGTCGCCGGGGTAGGGGCCGAGGATCCGGTCGCCCTCACGCCGCAGCGCGCCCCCGGCCAGCCCCCGCTCCAGCCAGTCGGCGAACTGGGCGTTGGTCACGGGCGTGACCATGATCTCGAAGTCCCCCACCATCGTCTCCTCCCCGTCCCGACCCATGGGGAAGGGGCCGGCGGGGACGCGGGCCCAGGCGTCCGGGTCGGCGCCCGCCTCAGTGAAGCTCGCGAGCCCGGGCGGCGCCGTGGGCGCGGACCCGCATCCGGCCAGCAGCGAGGAGGCGGCCAGCACGGCGACCAGGGCGGTCGTCCCCCTGCGCCAGCGGCCGTCGGGCCGCAGCAGGTCGACCAGGTGCCAGAGCAAGAACAGCGCCAGGAGCACCAGCATCGCCCCGAGGCCGAAGTCCATCGCCAGCATGGTGGTGTTGACCAGCCCCTGCTGGTGGTACTCGCTGACCACGAGTCGCTTCATGCTGAAGATCGTGGCGCCGGCGAAGGCCACGTCCGAGCCGGCGATCATGATCCAGCCGAACCAGCGGCGCGCCCTGCCCCTGAGCCCCATCATGTCGGCGAAGTAGAAGAGGATGATGGTGGCGGTGAGCGCCGCGAGGATGTGCCAGTGGCCCGTGAGGGTGATGCGCTCCTCCCGGTGAGGCAGCACGCGGATCAGCTCGTCCAGCTTCACCGCCATGAAAATGCCGACGAAGGTGACGCAGAAGTTCATGAAGACCATCTGCCACAGCGCCCCGAAGCGGAGCGGGTCGTGCAGGAGGGCCTTCAGCTTCTGCACGAGTGTGGCGCGCGCGATCCCCTGCTCGGCCAGCCGGTCGCGCATGATCTTCCCCCAGCCGTAGATCACCAGGAACAGCCCGGCCAGCAGGATGAGGACGGAGCCCGCGTAGATGATGGTGTGGGCGGCCGGCGTCACCACCACGGCCCAGGCGCCCAGGCTGGTGACGACGGTCCCGAAGATCATGAGGGGCATGGCCAGCCTGTGCCAGATGCCCCTGAAGTCCAGCCACCTGCCGACCAGCAGGGCGGTGGCCACGGCGATGAGCGTCAGCATGATGTGCAGGTGGCCGATCACCGACTTCTGCAGCCCGGTCTTCACCGGCTCGCGCACCACGTCCTCGGCCAGGAACGAGGCGAACCCGTTGCCGAAGAACGCGCCGGGTACCGCACCGAAGATGGCCGAGATCAGCGTGCAGAGCGCCATCGTGAAGAAGGCGGCCCGCTCCAGGTCCACGCCCCCGCGCGTGCGGGCGTAGGCGGGATCTAGCTGCCGGTGGTCGGTCCCGAAGGGCCAGAGGGCGACGGTCAGCAGGACGCCGGCGTAAAACAGCAGGGACTGGCCTACCAGGAAGAGCCCGTGGAAGACCCAGTTCTGCCCGAAGTAGCCGAAGACGAGGCCGGAGAACATGGCCAGCAGGTAGCCGGCCGTGGTCACGGCGTTGATGCTCTCCCGCTGCCCCTCCCGCATCGGTACGGCGTCGGTGATCAGGTAGACGAGCACCGCGACGACCGCGAAGGCGATGGAGTGGTAGAGGCTGATGATGCGGCCCTCCCGCTGCACGGGACCCAGCTGCATGCCCAGCAGGTCCGCCACGAAGTCCCGCACGCCCCACTCGGCCATCGGGCCCGAGAGCGTGGCGAAGACGGCGGTGACGAGGGCGACGAGGCCGATGGCCAGCAGGCACAGGCCGCGTGTGGACCGGAACAGGTAGTGCAGTCGTGTGCGCATGGTGCCTCCCTCCCGGCGGTTTCCCTGTCACCCCCACCATAGCACCCGGCGTCCGGCCGGACATTGACCTGGGTCAATCAAATGGAAGTGGACGAACGCTCATCCAGGGCCAGGGAGATCCGGTGCAGCCGGCAGGGATCGAGCAGCTCGATGTGGCCGTAGCCGCTGTCCTCAATGAGCCCCTGGGCCCGCATCTCGCCCAGCACGCGCACCACCGTCTCCACCGCCAGCCCGCACATCGAGGCGATCTCGCCCCGGGTGAGGGAGACGGAGGAGCGGCCGTCCCGGCACTCCGTGGTGGAGAGCAGGGTGGAGGCCACTACGGCCCGGGCGGGCAGCGTGGAGATGTTCTGCAGCCGCAGGTAGCCGAGGTGCAGCTCCTCGGCGAATCCTACCAGCAGGGCACAGGCCAGTTCCGGGTTCTCCCGGATCGTCCGCCAGCCGGCGTCCCGGTCGATGAACCAGACCTCTGCCCCCTGGCGGCCGGCGCGGGCGCTGATGCAGTAGGAGGGCGACATGCGGAGGCCGGCCAGCCCCACGGGCGAGCCGGCCGGCGCCATGCGGATGATCTGCTCCCGCCCGGCGGCGTCCACCGCGTACTCGAGCACCTGGCCGCGGCCCACCAGCCACCAGCCGATCACCGGCTCGCCCTGGCGGAAGAGGACCTCGCCGCGGGCCAGCTCCCGGCGGGAGGCGTGCGGGCGGAGGAGCATCAGCTGCTCCCGCATGTCGCGCCAGCAGTACGGCGCGCCCCGCCGCCGCACCGGGCAGTCCTCACAGCGGATTCGCTCGGCTGCGCTGGACATGGCATCACCCCTTCATTTCACCATGAACCATCCGCCCCGGCGGCGCCATCCATCGAAGTATTCGTTTTTGGATATTTCGCTGATGTTACTACTTTGGGGGATACGGCCTGGGTCATTTGGTTCGTTTGCCGGAAAGACGGCCTGAAGAAGTATCCATATTTGACGCATTTCTGACCCAGGTCAATGAATTGGCCGCTGCGCTCTGGTACGCGTGAGGTGACCTGGGACTGCCAGGTGAGAACGACAGCGCAGGGAGGTCAGATCATGACGAAAGACCCGACGCCTCTGGTGCGCGGCGCAGCGGTGCTGCTCATGACCCTGGTCACCGTCTTCCACATCATCGGCGGCATCGGCGCGGTCTGCGTCTCGTTCGGCGGGCCCGACTACAGGCCGGCCGTGCCCTACATCCCGTACCACCACATCTACCAGCCCATCACCATCGCCGTGATGATCCTCGGCTTCGTCTTCGTCATCCTGACGTACGCCATGTTCCGCGGCGAGCGCTGGGCGGTCTGGACCGCCATCGGCCTCATGGCCTTCAGCCTGGTCATCACCTACATCCGGATGCAGTACGCCCTGATGATCCGGGGCGGCACCGCGCCGACGAACGTCCGGTTTTACATCACCGTCGTCACCTTCCTCTACATGCTGGTGACCCAGGTTCCCACCATCCGCAGGCGGGTGGACTGGAGACGGCCCCTGGGCAGGACGGGATCGTACAGCACCCCGGGCGGCGTGGCCCTGATGGTGGCCGGACTCTTCACGGCGCTCTCCCCCTGGGGCGTGGGGGCCAGCCACGTGATCGACGGGGTCAACTACGCGCTGATCATGCTGAAGCCCCTGCTGGCCCTGGGCGGCACGCTGATGCTGATCGGTGCCGGCCTGCTGCTCTCCGTGTGGCTGGGCAGGCCCGTGGACCAGGTGCTGGTGGATTGGGTGCGCCGGCGCACGGTGGCGCGGCGGCCGGAGTTGGCGACGGAAGGAGGGCGCCGGTAATGGGCGGTGGAGGCGGCGGTTTCCTGCAGTACATGGACAGCATGGCCATGGCCTTCGGCTTCCTGCTGTTCCTCTGGGTGCTTCACCACGCCTGCGGCCGGTACATCAGGCTGCACCACGGTGCCTTCCTGGGCGGCTCGATGGTTGCCACCGTGGTGGTCTTCCTGGTGGGTCGCAAGGCCGAGCTGGCCCTCGACCCCTTCGTCGGCACGATGACGCTGCTGGCCGCCGTGCTCCTGGCCGGGGGCTTCCTGGCGATGGCTGACGTACGGCGGCGCATCACCCCGTACTTCATGGCCTTCTGCATGGTGGGCGTGCTGGGCTACGCCCTGGCGGCCCACTACGGCAACGTGACGGCGCAGATCTGGCAGATGCCGCTGTTCTGGGCGACGGTGATCCCCAGCGCGGCGGCGCTGCTGGCCCTGCCCGTCTGGCTGATGACTTCCAGGGGCGACGGCATCCACGCACTCTGGGTGCCGCTGGGCACCATCCTGCTCTGCGTGGCGGGCTACTACATGGTGGGCACTACGAACCAGACCATTGCCATTCCGGCAGAGAACGCGGCCCCGCTGATCAACACCCTGCTGGCCGCCGGTTTCTTCTGCCTGCTGCTGGGCTTCCTCCTCGTCCGGCGGTGGTTGGACGCGGAGAAGGCGGAGGAGTAGCGTTCGTTTCCGCAGCGCGATCGCACGCCCCGTGCCGCATGGCACGGGGTTTTCGCGGTGCGCCCAGCATGGGCGCTGACTTGTTGGTGAAAGTCCAATACGGGCGAGGTGGCACCAGCCCGTTAGCCAAAGGCAAGGGCTGCCCAG